>DSAL01000088.1 GCA_011380095.1 Candidatus Altarchaeales archaeon | reverse complement strand
GCGCTTAGGAAGTGCAAAAAAGCGGGAAAGTTAGGAGTTAACGCAGAAAACATTTCAATAGATGTTGACGCAGTATTCAAGCACGTTGAAAAGACAGTCAAGATTTCACGGATGGGAATCCAAAAGATTTTGAAGGACGCTGGAGTGGATGTTCTTAATGGATTCGGAAAGCTCAAAGACAAGAACACGGTTGATGTTGACGGCAAAGAGTATTCCGCGAAAAATATCGTGATTGCGACAGGCTCGAAATCAAAGACGCTCCCAGGCATAGAGATTGACGGAGAGTTCGTTTTAGACAACGCAGGCATCCTCGCATTGAAGGAGATTCCGAGTGATTTGATGATAATTGGCGCGGGCTTTATCGGGTGCGAGTACGCGGGAATCTATTCAACGCTCGGCTCCAATGTCACACTCGTTGAGACGCTGCCCCAGATTCTGCCGACGGAAGATGCGGATGTTGTCGAGTTCATCGCGAAAAAGTATTCATCCAGAATGGAGTTGAAGACTTCCACGAAATTGATGGCGATTGAGGCGAAAAAAAAGACTGTAGTTCTCGAGGAGGAGGGCGTTCGGGTGGAGTATAAACCCTCTCACGTTTTGATGAGCGTTGGAGTTGCGCCAAATACGCCTGGAATCGGCCTTGAAGACGTTGGAGTCGAATTTTCGAAGGCAGGAGTGAAGACAAACGATTTTCAGCGGACTTCAGTCGAAAACATTTACGCGGTCGGCGACGTGTGTGGAAAACAGATGCTCGCGCACGCGGCCTACGCGCAGGCGAGGGTCGCAGCAGCCAACATCTGCGGTGGAAAAACCGTTTACAAGCCGAATAGCGTGCCTTGGGCGGTCTTCACAAGCCCGCCAATCGGGCATGCCGGCCTCACGCAGGCCGAGGCTGAAAAGAAAGGGAAAGTTTTGGTTGGCGTCGCCCAGTATGCCTCAAACGGGAAGGCCAACACCATGGGAGTCCGCGACGGATTTGTGAAAACGATAGTTGACGCAGAGTCAGGGAGGATTTTGGGCGTCCATATCGTGGGCTCGAATGCCGACACGCTCTTGGGTGAAGCCCAGTTGATTGTAGAAAAAGAAATGACTGCTGATGACTTATTGAAGGTGATACACCCCCACCCCACATTGACAGAATTGATATACGATTCGGTTGCGGGATTGTGTTAAATAGTTTTTTGAGGTTTTATGGTTGATGAGGGTAGGAACACTTGGTTTGAGAAGTTTAGGAGGACTTTTACTTCGCTTCTGCCTGTTGCAGGGAACAGGTCTGGCGGATGTGTGGGCTGCGGGGCGTGCTGTAGGCTTCCCAAAAAGTGTCTTTTCCTGCGCGAAGGAGAAAAGGGGTGCTACTGCATGATATATCCGATACGGCCTTTGAACTGCAGGAGGTATCCGAGGACGGAGTCCGAGTGGATTACCAAAGACACGTGCGGCTTCAAGTTCGAGTGAAACGAGCTTTTAATTTAAAAAAAAATCGTGTTTCCGGGCTTTAGAATGTTTTATAGTCCCGACATGATTAATTATCTAGCATATGAAAAAGACTATTTTGATTGTCGACTGGCTGCTTTTGATTTTGGTTTTGACAATGTTTTTGTCGAAGTTTCTTGGCATGCAATCTGCTAAAGTGCTTCAACCCATTTTTTTCATGCTGGTTTTAGTCCACATAATCCAGCATTGGAGGTTTTTCAGTTCTTCAATCAAAAAGATTGCTGGAAAATGAATTCAGTTTGTTTATTTCCAAAAGTATTTTCCGATTGACCTTCCAACCCCCATGGAATTTATTTTTTTCCCGATTCCCCGTCCTACTGAAGTGAAGTATTTTATTTTTTGCCTTGCTTGTTTGAGCTTTACTTTTTGTATTTCCGCGTCTAGCTGGGGTTTTTGTTTTACCGCAAGCTCCTGGACTATCATCTCCCGGGTTTTTCTCGCGATTTTCTGGAAGCTTTTGGATAATCCCCCAATCATTAGGCTTCACCGTTTCCTAAGTCTTGTGTATGCCCCAAAACCTATCATGGCGAGAGCCAAGAGTAGTATCCCGTAGAATTCAGCCTGCTCCCGAATGTTTTGCGTGAAGGGTATTGTTGTCGTCGTAACCCGTATTGTTGTCGTGGTTGTTGTGATTCCAAGCTCTTCGAACCGTTCGAGTATCAGGGTTTTCAGCGACTGCGACCTCCTCTGCCCGAGGCTTAACTCGATTTCAGTGTAGAGTGTTATGGCCTGTTCTATGTTTTCAAGCGACTGCGCGTATTCGCCGTTTACGTACTGGTCTGTCGCAATCCTGTATAGGCTGTCCGCCTCAACCCGCTTGCCGGCGGTTTCTATTATTTTCGAGGCGTTTCGCGCGAAATCTTCAATCCCGTATTTCTCGAACACTTCAAGCGACAGGCCGGCCTTGCTCGTACAGCCCTCATACTGGCCGGAGTCGCATTCCAAGACCGCCTCCGCGAGGGTCCGTATCGCCTGTAAAAGCTCCCGGGATTTTACAGTGACCTGCTGTGCTTCCTCCTGTTTTTCACTGTCGCCCAGCTGACGGTAGAGGGTTTCTGCGGCACCCGATTTGTTAAGTGCATCCGCGTATCTCCTTTGTTCAGAGAGTTTTTTCGCGGACTCGAGATTAAGGTCTGCCGCCTCCCGTATGGCGTAATTCTGGTTTAAAGAGAGGACCATCAGGTTTCGTGAGGTTCCAACAATTATTTCAGTGTTTCCATCGCCGTCGACGTCGGCGGATTCGACCGCGTTTATCCGCTCTCCAACATCATAACTCCACTTGAGCTCCCCCATGAAGTTGTATGCCAAAAGGTTTGTGGACTGTGCTATTATAATGTTTTTCGCGCCAGCCCTCTTCAAGTCCGCCATGCAGGCGTCAGTCACGCCAGAAAGCTCTTTCGCCCAGACAAGTTCCCCATCACCCGTGAAAAGTTCGGCCGTCCCGTCGGAGAGTGCGAAGACTTCAACGTCCCCCGCGCCGTCAAGGTCTTGTGCAAGCGCCTTAACGTATCTTGCGTCTCGCCCCCCGCACCAGGCTATTCCGCCTGACTTGTACCTGCAGACCCCGCCGGATATGGCTGAGACAAAATCATTTTGAGGGTCGTCAGAGTCTATTACCGAAGTATGCCATGCGCTCGCACTTTTAGTGTCGATTGATTTCTTCAATGCGCCTGACTCGTCCAAAAAAATCACGTTCCCCTTGAGTGAGGACGCTGTTATCACCGGCCCCTGCGGGGTTTCTGTTAAAGAAATGTGGTTTACGTAACCGAAAGTGTCGTGAAACCACTCCATCCGCACATACACCCCCTCTTTCCCGTATTCGACTTTTTGTTCGAGACGGTATAGTATGTGCGTGTTTATCTGGGCGCCCTGTATTTGCGTGGAGGAGATTATGTCCAAGTCGCCGTCATCGTCAAGGTCGCATAGTTCAACTGCCCTAACCCTCTCTTTTCCAGTCGGATATTTAGTGTCGAGCGGAGTCGGAATTTTTATTGAATCCAGCTGTATCCCCTGATGGTTGTATATGAATATGCTCGAACTTTGGTCTCCGAAGCTTGCGGTATAAACTTTTTGGAGTCCGTGCCCTTCAATGTCCATAACCTTGATGTAGTGGACTCCTGTTGACGTGTGCGCACGCCACGATTCCTTCAGAAATTCTTCCTGCGCAACAGATGCGGTTGCTAGCAGGATTACGATTAATGTTAAGAACGCGAGCCTCATTGTATACCCTATCCTATTAAAACTCGGCCTTAATATTAATATACATGGGCGAGACTGGAGACTTGTTTGAAAGGCTTTTCAGGCTGAATGAGAAGCTTAGGGGTCCGGGAGGCTGTCCTTGGGACGGGAAGCAGACTATACTGAGTTTGCGAGAGTGTTTGGAGTCAGAGTCAGCGAAGGTTCTTTCGGCGATTGATGCGGGCGACATGGAAAACCTTTGTGAAGAGTGCGGTGACTTGTTGTATAACATACTTTTCATTGCGAGTATTGCGCAAGAGAAAGGTGAGTTCACGATAAACGATGTTTTGAGGCGCCAGTATGAAAAGATTATTTCAAGACACCCGTACGTGTTCGGCTCAGTTATGGCCGATTCGCCTGAACACGCCCACGAACTTTATCTTAAAGCCAAACGAGAGGGTAAAAAGTAGATTATTTATAACCCTATTCCGAAGTATTTACAACAATAAATGATGGGGTGTGAGCGATAGTGTCTTCAGGGGGCATGGGTCTTGAAGTGGAATTCCACAATCTCGGCAACGACTATTACAAGCTCGGCGACTTCAAAAACGCCATCGACCACTACAGCAAGGCTATAGCGCGGAACCCCCATATGATTGAAGCCTACTTCAACAGGGGCTTGGCATACTCGAGAATCAGGGATTTTGAAAGGGCTTTGGAGGATCACGACAGGGTTATCGCGCTGAATCCGGCTCAGGCTGAAGCGTATTATACTAGGGGCCTTATCAAGGAGTATCTCAGGGATTTTGAGGCGGCATACCATGATTATCTTAACGCGTTAAGGCATAATCCGGAAAACCATGAAGTCCGGATGCAGCTTGAGATTGTTTCAAGGAAAAGGGGGGTTGGAAGATGAAGGACAAGATTTTTTTCGCCATAGACCGGTTTCCCGAAGCGCCTTTTTACGTTCTTGCGGTCGCATACCTTTTGAAAAACCCGTTCACTTCAATCCACGTTTTTTCGGTCGCATTCCAGTACATAATCCTCTCGCTTGCATTAGGCCTCATGTTGAAGGCGGTCTTTAAGGACAAGCGTCCTGGAGAGTATACGACGCTTCCGCTCGTCCGCTATGACACGCCAAGCCTGCACACTCTTGTTTCTGCGGGAGCAACAGTATACGCCTACATTATCAACCCTGTTTTGGGGTTTATTCTCGCGCCGTTCGCACTGCTCTACATGTATTCAAGACTGCACTTGAAGGTTCATTCAGGCAAGGCAGTGGTTGTGGGCGCGGTTGCGGGCGTTTTGCTCGGGTTTTTCGCCGGGACAATTCTTTTGGAGTACCGGCTTCCGTATGTTTTAGACTACCTGCTTTTCAGCGCATTCTTTTTCATAACCCCGTTTATCGCGGCGCTCAGGCTTAAGCTTCTTTAACTGTTCAATTCCCCGTCCAACGCAAGGTGGAGTAGAAATCCGAACGCCGCGAAAACCATGACGTGGATGCTGACGAAAACCAGCGGCAGCGTCATTATCAGGCCGAACGTCTTGCCGTGGTAGAAACCCCGGTGTCTTGCGAACCATAGCGCATAGAGGATTAGGCTTGAAATTATTGCAGCATATATCAGTATTGCTTTAGGGCTGAACGTGGCGTACGCGAGAAGGCTTGCAAGCGTTACTGCAAGAAGGGTTTTCGCGGCGTAACCGCGGATTTTCGAGGAGGGTATGTCTATGTCCGGAAGCATCGTGTAGACCGCCCCGAACAGGACGGCGCCGACATATGTCGCGCTTATACGCTCGAGATATCCTTCGTTGACTAGTATTATTGATGCGGCTGCCACAAGCATGAAATATACCGTCAAATGCGTTTTCGAACTCGGCATAAAAAAAACCTCAATCAAGATTCCTTTGATAATGGTATACTCCAAGAAGAACGAGGAGCATGAACATTATCGCGAAAAAAAGCCTGTAGCCGCCTGAGCCGCCCGGCGGAGCCTGAATGGTTATGGGGGTTTCATCCTCAACACGCTTTATGTGGGAGATATCGTAGCACGCGGGATTGGTTTTGGCGCACTCGCACACTATGGCGATTTCCCCGCCGCCAAGACACTTGTGCAGTCCAAGCCCCCTCACCCCGCAGTCGAGCATGCATTTTTCAAAGCAAAGCCCGCATGCCGGATTGTTTTCGGGATTGCAGCAGTCGGGCCTGCCGTCCTCGTTGAAGTCGAATTCGACGCTGCAGATGTAGGGGCTCAGCCCGCACAATTCCGGCTCACCATCACCCCCAGTAATGTTCGCGGTGGCGGCCTCCTCCGCCCGTTCTTGGCGGATTTTTTCCAAAACGCTTTCCGGAATGTAGCCTACGTTTTTAATATACTTTTGCTCAAGACTTAGGGTGGTGGTCGTAAAGGTGGTGGTTGTGGAGGTGGTTTCAAGAACATAGAATGTCGTGGAAGTTACATAGTCTTCGTAACCGTAATAATCATCGTAACCGTAGTAGTATCCATAACCGTAATCCATGTAGTAGTAGTCTTCGCCTTCGTCTTCAAGGTATTGTGAAGAAACATTGAGTATGAGAAACACGCCGGCCAATAGTAAAAACAGTTTTTTCATTTCACGCGACTCCTATGGAAATATTTTTAATTCAGGATTTAAAACCTCGTCCGCCGGGGTTTTCCCGCATAAACTCATCCGAGGACACTGCCTTAAAAACAATGGCTGAGATGGAATAGACTGTCGCGCCCGAGATTATTTTCACGGCAAGGTGGCTGGAGTCCAAGAGTTTCAGCGAATAAGCCATGAGAAGCACTGCCACTAGTGTTTTGGGAATAATCTTAAAGTCAAAATCCGGTAGCGCCCCGAGTCTTGCCGTAAAATAAAGGGGTATTATCAGAAGGAGGAGGGTGGTTACGACCGTAGTGTATGCCGCAGCCGGAAAGCCGTATTCCGGTATTAGCATCAGGTTGAGTATGACATTCAACAGGACTCCGAGGATTATTGAGAACAATACGAGCCGCTGGCGTCCGAGCGAATCCAAAATCCTGTGGAACGGGCTGTATAGAGCTATCAACACCATAGACCATACAAGCGTTTTTAGGGCTGCGGCTGCGGGAAGATACTGGCTTCCGAAAAAGAATTCTATTATGCCGGCTGAAAGGATTGTTACGCCGACCGCGATGGGAATGCTTATCAAAACCATGTATTTCAGGAATATCCCGCCGGCGCGCTTGAACGAGGCGGTGTTTATAGTGCGCGAAAGGACAGGGTATACTGACTGGTTGAACGCCATGGGTATGAAGTATAGCGCGAGCACCAGCCGGTATGCGACGGAATAGAATCCGACTTCCGGGTCGCCCCAAAAATATGAGAGCATCACCTGGTCAGTCCAGTGAAACACGTTGGTCAAAAACAGGGTCAGCCCGAACGGCCAGGAATGTGAGAGCAGATGCCTGAATCGGGTGATGTTGAAGCTGAATGCGGGCGTGAAAAAACGTTTCCAGCAGACGATGAGGGAGTATAGCGTCGCCAAACCCCTTGCCAGTACGAACGCCATCCCAAACCAGTATACTCCAAGATGCAGGTAATACGCGAGCGCGCCGACTGTGAAAAGAATCGCCGAGTTGATTGTGCGGGCCATAGCAGTATACTCCATCCGCTCGAACGCCTGGAATACTCCGTCGAAAATGTATCTGACCGACTCTAAAACCATTGAAACCCCGACTATTGCCACAAGGATTACCGCCTGCAGGGGATAGCCGAGAAGCAGGATGCACGCCATCATCACCAGGAATATTAACGGCATGAGGATTGTCTTTAACCCGATTATTGCGGAGAGATACTTGCGGGCTCCTTTCGGGGATTTCGCAATCTCCCGGATTGAGAGTGGGTTGAGCCCCATGTCTGTTAGAAAACTGAAAAGTCCTGTGAACGCCAGGGCGAATGAGAGCAGTCCGAATCCTGAGACTCCGAGAATTCTTGCGGCATACAGCGTGAACAAGAGCTCCAGCATCTTGCACAAGACTTCCGACGCCGACAGTACGAAAGTGTTTTTGAATATCCCCCGTCCGACGTTTTCCACGCTTAATAATTGATTGTAAACACAATAATATAGGAGATGAGGGTCGCGGTATTCCATGATTTCATGGAGACGGTGGGCGGCGCCGAAAAAGTGGCGTTGAACATCGCAGACATTCTTGGCGCGAAAGTATATACGTTAAACTTAAGGCCGAACGTCTTAGAGCATGCCGGCTTTAAGGACGCTGACGTTGAAAGCCTGGGGGAGACTGTTAAAAAGCCGGTATTGAAGCAGGTTCACGCGACAAGAATCTTCTCAAACGCGGACTACACGAGAGACTACGACCTGTTTATCATGAGCGGGAATTTCGCGCAATACGCCTGCCGAAACAACCATCCCAACATACTCTACTGCCACAGTCCGACACGCATATTCTACGACCAGTACGAGAACACCCTGAAAAGGCTTGGACTGCTGGAAAGGCAGGTCTTCAGGACGTGGGTGCACTTCCACAGGAGGTGGGACTGGAATTCCATAAAATACGCGGACCGCATCCTCGTAAACAGCCTGAACATAAAGGCCAGGGTCAAAGACTATTACGCCCGCGGCTCAAACATACTCTACCCCCAGGTGGACACCAGGAAGTATGAGCACAAGCCTGCTGAAGACTTTTGGCTCAGCGTCAACAGGATTTACCCCCAAAAAAGGATTGAACTGCAGCTGGAGGCCTTCAAAAAGCTTGGCGAAAAGCTTTTGATAGCGGGAGGCCATGGTGAAGGCGACCTGTCGGAGTATTATGCTAGGTCTTTGATGAGGAAGGCGCCCACAAACGTGGGATTTTTAGGGGAGGTCGGTGAAAAGGAGATGATAGGATTGTATTCCCGATGCAGGGGACTCGTCTGCACGTCATTCGAGGAGGATTTTGGCATGACGCCGATAGAGGCGATGGCTTCGGGAAAACCGGTTGTCGCAGTCGACGAGGGAGGTTACCGCGAGACTGTTGTCGACGGGGTGACGGGAAGGCTTGTGCCTGCAGACGTGAATTCCATCCGGAACGCGATACTTGAAGTGGAGAAAAACCTTGAAGGCTATTCAAGCGCCTGCAGGAGGCAGGCCGCTAAATTCGACTCTCGACTGTTCAGACAAAGACTTTTAGAGATGGTCGGCAGGTAGGGTACTGCGGATTATAAACGATTAAAAGAAATTATTTGGAGTAGTAATGAAGACTGTCATAATACACGACTACCTGGAGAATATGGGCGGCGGCGAAAAGCTCATGCTGTCGCTTGCGAAAGGCTTGAACGCCGACTTCGCAACCCTCGACTACAACCCGCAGGTGGTCGAGAAATCCGGATTTAAAGACGTGAACATAATAAGGCTTGGTACGACCCCCAAACTACCCTTATTCAAGCAGGTTTGCGCGAGCGTCAGGTACTCGCTTTTGAATCTGACGGAAGAATACGATTTCTTCGTCTTTTCCGGAAACTGGTCGCATTATGCGGGACGGCTCAACCATCCGAACATGATGTACTGCCACAGTCCAACCCGCGCATTCTACGACCAATATGAGAACATGAAGGCCCGGCTCGACCCGGTTTCACGCCAGTTTTACAGGATGTGGGTCTGGCCCTACCGCTTTCTGGACAGGATGAGCGTGAAGCATATTGACGAGGTTGTCGTCAACAGCAGGAACACGCAAAAGCGTGCGGCAAGATTCTACGGCATCGCGTCAAACATAGTGTACCCCGGAATCGACGTCGAAAAATTCGAGTGCCGGCCTGCCGAAGACTTTTGGCTCAGCGTCAACAGGATTTACCCTGAAAAGAGGGTTGAACTTCAGATGGAGGTTTTCAAAAAGCTCCCTCAAATGAAGCTTAAGGTTGTCGGCGACGCCTTGCGGGGCGACCACGCGT
>DSAL01000075.1 GCA_011380095.1 Candidatus Altarchaeales archaeon | reverse complement strand
GCTCGTCCTCGATTATTCCGAAAATGGCGCGTGGGGCCGTTGTTGGAGTCTTTAGACTATTTTCGCGCGAAGGTCGTATTGAGTCGCCCCGACGACCTCGACGTTCATCCTCCCCCCCAAAATGTTTTCTGAAGAATTGATTATCACGGGCTTGTAGCGGATGTTCCTTCCAACCCAACTGTCTTCTTTACCCCTCTCGCTCACAAGAACCTCTCCCCTCCAGCCGATCCATTTCCGGTTGTTTTCCAAGCGGATTTTTCTGTGCACCTGGTTCATGATTCTTGAACGGTCTTTAGTTATCCTTGACACAAAACCCTCTTCTTTTTCCGCGATTGTATTCGGCCTCGGCCAGAACCTGCTGATGTTCAAGACGTCGGGCCTGACACGCTCAATCAAGCCGACGGTTTCCTGAAAATCCTCTTCGGTTTCCGTTGGATACCCGAGTATCACGTCCGTTGAGATTGTCGCGTCAAGACGTTTGTAAATTATTGAGGCGAGTTTCTCGAACTCTTCGGCGGTGTAGCCCCGGTTCATGTCCTGCAATATCTTGTTGCTGCCAGACTGCACTGGAATGTGCATGAATTTGTAGACTTTGGGATTTTGGAAAGACTTGCAGAGTCCGTCAATCATGTTAAGGGCATGCTGGGGGTTCATCATCCCCACCCGCAACATGAAGTCGCCTTCTACTGCGCACACCTCGTCAATCAACTGTGGAAGTTTTTTGCCGAAGTCGTGGCCCCAGCATCCATTGTCCTGGCTTGTAAGCCAAAGCTCCCGGCAACCCAAATCCAAAAGTTTTTTTGTCTCTCCGACCACACATTCAATGCTATAGGACTTCAGCCTCCCCCTCGCAATCCTTGTTATACAGTATGTGCAGGAGCCAAGACATCCCTGGGAGATTGGTATTATGCCGACGGTATTGTTCCGGATGATGCGGGGCGCTCCGAGCTTGCATTGGTCAGCAGAAATGTTAACGTATCTTTTTCCATCCTCGATTTCTTTCACAGCCTCCCTCGCATCAAGGCTGTTGACGCCGATGAACGAGAATTTTGGGAACTCTTCAACAACTTCTTTTTGCGCGGCCGGAAGGCATCCGGCGACAAGAACCAGCGCATGTTCCCCTGCAAGCCGCCTCAGCCTTTTTTTAATCTTGCGTTCTGTCGGAGTCTTGACTGTGCACGTGTTCACTACAATCAAGTCCGGTTTCTCATCGACTATCTCGTGTCCGGCTTCGGCGAGGATTCCCGCGATTACTTCACTGTCAGCCTGGTTTAGGGAGCAGCCGTAAGTTTCGACTTTGACTAGCATTTGATATTCTTCATGCCCCGCGCAACTCCTTCATATGGTCTATCCTTTTTTGGACGAGCTCTTTCGTTCCGATATCCTTCCTGTGGAATAGTTCACCCTCAATATGCTTTAATGATTCTTCAGCAACCTTTTCCGCGCCCCAGATAGTGTCGGCCGTCCCGACAACCGCTATCGCCCTGCTCGAACTCGTGTAAACTTTCCCGTCTTCTTCGGACACCGAGGCGTAGTAGATTTTGCCGCCGGCTTCTGAAATCTTCTTCTCATCTACTTTTACCGGCAAATGTTTTCTCGGCTTTTCAGGGTATCCGTCCGGCACAAGATACTTGCAGACTGTCGCCTTTTTCCTGAATGCTATGTTTGCACGCAAACCTTCTTTCGCCATCTGCCTGCATATTTCAAGGAAGTCGCCGTCAATCAATGGCACCACGTTCATGGCCTCCGGGTCTCCGAATCGGGCGTTGAATTCCACGACGCTAACCCCTTTTTTTCCAGCCATGAACTGGCCGTAGAGGAATCCCCTGTACTCTATGCCGGTCTCCTCTTTTATGGCGTCGACTGTTTTTTTCATTATCTCAAGCCCCATTGCATAATCATGTTTTGTCGCGAACGGAAGTATCATCCCCGCATCAGTGTAGGAGCCCATGCCTCCAGTATTTGGTCCGACATCTCCATCATATGCTCTTTTGTGATCTTGAACCATCGGCGTTCCCACCACTCTCGCGCCGTCAACCAGCCCGTGTAGCGTGAACTCCTCTCCAAAAAGCCTCTCTTCAATAACGACTTCCGGGATTGTCCCCATCCTGGTTTCCAAAACCTCGCGGGCGTATGCCTTGGCGCCCGCCTTGTCGAAGTGTTCCCCCATCACCTTCACGCCTTTTCCGCCGGTCAGTCCCGACGGCTTTATCACGACGTCATGTCCGGCAGAATCAATATATCTTTCGGCCTCGTCTGGGTCTTTGAAAACGCCGAACTCCGGGCATCCCGGAATCCCGTATTTCCTCATGAGGTTTCTTGCAAAAGACTTGTCGGTCTCGATTTTTGCGGCAGCCTTCCTCGGACCAACACACATGACTTTGGCTTCAACGAGCGCGTCGGCGACGCCGGCGTCAAGCGGCGCTTCAGGCCCGACGACCGCGAGCTCAATGTCTTTTTCCAAACAGTATCTTGTAATTTCACCGGGTTTTAGTATGTCGCCAATCTTGTATTCGGCGCAAAGCCTTGCGATTCCGGGATTGACCGAATTCATGTAGGCGTAAAGTTCGGGCTTTTGGGGGCTTAGGCTTAAGGCTTCAGCGATTACATGCTCTCTTGCTCCGTTTCCAACCACCAGGACTTTCATGATGATAGATAAAGGGGGTGGGGGGTAAAAAATCTAGGCGCGGCTTGCAAGCCGTCCAAACAGTTTCGAAGCCTCAAGATTCGGGTTTGTGACGACCCAGCGGTATATCATCGGGCTTGCGGCGGCTGTTATCATTGAGGATGCAAGATGCATTAGGGTGAATGGTATCTGGCCTGCGACAACGAGAGTTAATGGGATTTTGAAGATGAAGTATCCCATTCCTATTCCAGTCACGATGTCGAAAAACAGTGTTCCGATTATCGAGTAGGTCACGTATGAGCGTACGGTGTTTTCCCTGTTTCGAAGGTAAAAGTACGCTCCGAAGGCGACAAGCCCGTATGTCGTCGCGGTCACAATGCTCCATGGCCCCACTGTTCTTGTTATCAAATCGTAGATGACTATTGCGGCCATGGTGAACAGAGTCCCCCCCATCCAACCGTATCCTTTTGAAAACGGCATGCATGTTGCCATTATCGGCTCGACGTTGGGGGGTCTTGGAAGAATCCTTATTCCTACGACAATCAAAAGCCCTATAATGTATTTGAATGCTCCGTCTCCTGGTTTTTCTTCACTCATCTTCCACCCATAATTTGTTTTCTATTCTTAATAATCATACCAACCCGGCATCCACCATGACGTCGTCTTGAACGGTCTTCCCCCGGAAAATAGTGTGGTCGTTGTCGTGGTTGTCGTAGTTGAAGTGGTCGTCGTTGCCGTGATTTTTTCAACCACGTTTACGGTCCAATTAACCTGCTCTACACCAGCCTTGTGGACTACCATTACGTATGCGCCCGTTGCCGGAATGTTTATGTCGATATTGCCCTGAAAGTCTGTTATGCCGCGGAAAACCTGCCCCAAATCTTTGCCGCGCCTGAAACCCCACTCGCTCATCCTGTCTTTCGGCAGGACTTCGACGTTTGCGAGCGGCTCTGCTATCTTGACTTCACCTTCTCTGTGAACTCTTATGCTGTAGGTCTTGTTCGCCTCTATTGACGTGCCAAAATCGAATTCGACTTTTCTCTTGTCTTTAACGCCCGTTTCTATCGGGCAAACATCCCTAAAATTTTTGTATCCCGGCGGGTCTGAACCCCAAAAACCCCACGTGAAGCCTAACACGTCTCCTTCTGAAACCGCATAACCGTCTATTCCGACGTGGCTCATCCTCCTGTTAACCCAAAAATTCCAGAATTCCCAGCCGCCGCAAAAACAATCTGATGTCGGGCATCCGACTCCATCAATGTTGCATACTGCGTGGCCCCAGCCGAAATCCTTTAGGCTAAACCAGTCTACATAACCTATAGTCTTTGCGGCGCTCGTCCCGTCCTCCACTACTATGCACTTTGATTTTGCCGAGCCGTCGGGGAATTCAATGTATAATGCGACTTCCGCGGCGTTTGCGAAGGCCGCAGTCAAAACCAAAAGTATTATCATATTTTTCATTTTACCCTCTCTAGTTGGACATTTTATCCAACCATGGTTTTATTTAATGGAACAAAACCTTAAAAAACACGAAAACCAGAAAACACATATATATCGACAAACGTCGAATAAAATCCAGTTTACTTTTTATTAAAAAAACAGCATGAATTAAGGTCCAGAAAAAAACATGGCATCCATCGACCAGCTGGCGAAAACAATCGCCGGCGAAACAACACTCTCACAAAAACCCGGACAAACCCTCAAAAAATGGCGGGAAATATTCGGGGCAAACCAAATACAAATATCAAAAAAACTCGGAATAAGCCCGTCCGTCGTCAGCGACTACGAGTCGGGAAGACGCGAAAACCCGGGCGCAAAATTCATAAAAACATACATACAAGCCCTCCTAAACATCGACAAGGAAAAAGGAGGACAAGTCGCCAACAAATTCAGTCCAACAGAAAAAAACCCGGCGATAATAGACATACAAGAATACCTAAACCCAATACCCGCCAAAAAATTCATAAAAACAATCAAAGGCGAAACACTAACCGGAAAAAAACAACTCAAAGACGCGACAATAGAAGGCTACACGATAATAGACAGCCTCAAAGCAATACTCGACTTGACGGAAAAAGAATTCGTCGGAATATACGGCGCGAACACAAACCGCGCCCTAATATTCACAAAAGTCAACTTGGGAAGAAGCCCGCTCGTGGCGGTAAAAGTCACAAAACCCAAACCGTCACTCATAATACTCCACGGGCTCAAACCCCAAAAAGTCGACAAGCTCGCAATACACATAGCGGAATCGATAAAAGTCCCGCTAATAGTCTCAAAAATAGAGACCACAAGCGAACTCACGGAAAAACTCAGGGAAAAAACAAAATAACGGGTGAAACACTTGACCGGAATAGTCGGATACGGAGCATACGTCCCAAAATACAGGATAAAAGCGCAGGAAATAGCCAAAGTATGGGGGGACGACGGCGACCGCATGAGCAGGGGACTGATAGTATTCGAAAAAAGCGTTCCGGGAATAGACGAAGACGTGATAACCATATCAGTCGAAGCCGCCCGCATAGCAATCGAACAAGCCAAAATCGACCCATACGACATTGAAGCGATATACGTCGGAAGCGAAAGCAAGCCTTACGCAGTAAAACCCTCGGCAACAATAGTCGCCGAAGCCATACGAGCCGTCCCAAACCTCACCGCAGCAGACTTAGAATTCGCCTGCAAGGCGGGAACCGCCGGAATACAGGCCTGCTACGGACTCGTCAAGTCAAAGACGATCAAATACGGTATGGCGATAGGAGCCGACGTAAGTCAGGGACAGCCCGGCGACGCACTCGAATATACTGCGAGCGCGGGAGGCGCGGCATACATAATCGGAAACGACGAAGTCATCGCCGAAATCAAAGACACATACAGTTTCACGACAGACACACCCGATTTTTGGAGGCGCGAAGGAAGAGACTTCCCACAACACGGCGCAAGATTCACCGGAGAGCCGGCATACTTCAAACACGTTTTGAACGCTTCGAAAAACATCATGGAGCGCAACAACATGACGCCCAAAGACTTCGACTACGCGGTATTCCACCAGCCGAACGGAAAATTCCCGCAGAGGGCGGCGAAAATACTCGGATTCGAAAAAGAAAAGATAGAGCAGGGGCTGCTCACGCCGATAATCGGAAACACATACTCGGGCGCAACACCGCTCGGACTCTCCGCAATACTCGACATAGCAAAACCAGGAGAAATGATTCTCGCAACAAGCTACGGATCCGGAGCGGGAAGCGACTCCTTCATAATCGAGGTGACGGATATGATTGAAGAGAAACGGCAGAAAAAACCGATACGACCGCGTCTCGAAAACAAGACTTACCTCGACTACGCGCTCTACGCAAAACACAAGGGAAAAATACTCGGGGTGAAACTCCAAAAATGAAGGTGGGAGTCATAGGAGTCGGTATGACCGACTTCGGAGAGTTCTGGGACAAAAGCTACCGCAACCTCATAGTCGAAGCAGGAACACTCGCGATAAAGGACGCAGGCATCGAAGGAAAAGACGTTGATGCGGCATACGTGGGAAGCATGACGCCCGGACTGTTCATAGGGCAAGAGCACGTTGGAGCGCTCGTCGCAGACTACGTTGGACTTCGCGGAATTCCGGCCACACGGGTTGAAGGCGCGTGCGCGAGCGGAGGGCTCGCAATCAATGCGGCATACAACAGCATAAAGTCGGGCGAATACGACATAGTGGTGGCGGCAGGAGTCGAAAAAATGACTGACGTTTCAACGGGACGCGCGACAGTAGCGCTCGCAGGTGCCGCAGACCAAGAGTGGGAGGCGTTCCACGGAGTAACATTCCCCGGCCTTTACGCGCTCATGGCAAGACGCCATATGAAAGAGTACGGAACCACCGAAGAACAGATGGCCATGGTCGCGGTGAAAAACCACGAGAATGGGGCGCTCAACCCCCACGCCCAATACCGCTCTACAATAACAGTCAAACAGGTGATGGAAAGCATTCCAGTCGCAGACCCGCTTAAAATACTCGACTGCAGTCCGATAACGGACGGTGCGGCAGTAGTCATACTCGCAAGCGAGGAGAAAGCGAAAAAACTCTGCGAAAACCCCGTCTGGCTTAAGACTTCTGCGTGCGCTACAGACGCGCTGGCGCTTCACGACAGGGAAAGCCTGTGCAAGACCGAGGCGGCAATCAGGGCGGGCAGGACTGCGTTCAAAAAATCCGGTTTAACGCCCGACGACATTGATTTCGCCGAAGTCCACGACTGCTTCACGATCGCCGAGATTATGGCGATAGAGTCGCTTGGATTCTGCCCGATTGGAAAGGGGGGGAAATTCACTGAAGACGGCGAGACGAAACTCAATGGAAGCAAGCCTGTAAACACTTCGGGAGGATTGAAGAGCAAGGGCCACCCGGTCGGGGCGACTGGCATCGCGCAGGCGTGCGAGGCCGTCCTCCAGCTTCGCGGAGAAGCTGGAAAACGACAGGTTAAGGACGCGAAATACGGGCTCACCCACAATGTCGGAGGTTCGGGCGCAACCTGCGTCGTGAACATTTTCGCAGGAGGTGATGTTGAATGAGCGAGGGGATTGCACTACACTGGAGGCTCATCCAGCCAAGATACAATCTGATAGGCACTGAATGCAAGACGTGCGGCAAAAAATTCTTCCCGCCAAGAAACATCTGCCCCGACTGCAGGAGAAAAAGCGAAATAGCGCAATACCAGTTCTGTGGCAGGGGGGAAGTCTACTCCCACACGATAATCAGGGCCGCTCCAACCGGGCACGAATACCAAAAGCCGTATGTGATAGCGATAATACAGCTTGAGGAAGGCCCGTTCGTGACGGCACAGATGGTCGACTGCGACGTCAATGAAGTCGAGATTGGGATGCCGGTAAAACAATGCTTCAGGAAGATTATCGCCGACTCGGCCGAGGGAATAATAAGATACGCCTACAAATTTATTCCGGTCAAGGACTGAAGGGATTAAAAAAGGCGGCAGGCAAAAAAGATTTTATTCAGAAAAAATCCGGAAACGTTTCTAAAACGTTTCCGCTTTTCCTTCCACGCACATGTTCGTGATTTCCGTCACGTTCTCAAGCCAGTAGTCTGCAATCTCCTTCGCCTTCTTCTCCATCTTCGCATCTCCGACTATCTGGACGTCTGCGCAAAGCGGCTGGTCTATCGGCTTTCCAATCTGGCTCATCAAGCGTACGTACGCTTGTTCCGCGCCTTCCCTGGCGATATCGCGGGCTATCTCTTTGGATAATAGGTTATAGATTTTTCCGACATGGTTCACTGGATTCTTCCCGGCTGTAGCCTCCATGCTCATCGGCCTGTACGGGGTTATCAGGCCGTTCGCCCGGTTTCCGCGGCCGACCGAGCCGTCGTCCCCCATCTCAGCGCTAGTTCCAGTTACAGTTAAGAAAACCGACTGTTTCTCGATGTTGTCTCCGGTGTTGACGTCCACACTCACCTTTTTGTCCGTCATCTTCACAACTTCATCCATCACTGCGGACTGGACTTGTTGGACTATGTTCACGTATTCATCGATGTCTTTGATGTAGCGCGCGACCATCCCGTTTCCTATGGTCAGGATGATTTCATCGTTCTTCCTTACTCCCATCACCTTAACGTCTTGGCCGGATGCCGGAATCTTCTTTTTCATCGGACCGTTTATGAATTTTTCGACGTTGTAGGCGAGTTTTTCCGTGAGGCTGAACGGCGCGTGCGATACTCCGAAACTCGTGTCGTTGCTTTTGGGAATCCCATCGCGTCCGAAAACGTCGCGCAGGTCCATGGAGCCCATTCCAATCCGGTCATCCAAGACTACTCCATTCTCCAAGTCTATGTGTTTGATAGTGTCCTTCAAGTACGCTCTCGCCGACTTCAAGGCAACCTCGTCTATCGGAATGTGTTCGCCGTTGAATTCCGTTGTCGCCCTGCCTGAAAGTAGTATGAATATCGGCTTTATGATTTCTGTCGAGCCGAATACGGGGCTGGATTCTCCGCCGACAAGCTCGACTTGGTCGGTGTTGTGGTGCAGTATGTGCCCGAACCTGTCCAAGTATTCCCTGCAAAGCCCCCTGCTTACTGATTCCGCGATTCCGTCGCAGATGCTGTCCGGGTGTCCGATACCCTTGCGTTCTACTAGTTCGACTTCTTGTTTTTCCAATGATGGTCCGCACAGGAATTCAACACTGATGTTTCTCATTTTAAACGGCCTGTATGATTTAGACCATCTTGATTAGAACTTCATACTATAAAATAACAGTTGCTACCTTTATTTCGTGTCGCTGACTCCATCAGTGTCTATCTCAAACACGCATTCCGCATCAGGCATGCTCGGCGAGTCCACAAGCTTTCCTATCCTCTGGTTGCCCTTGCCTTTTCTAAGATACATTCGGAACGTGCTGTGGTGTCCCACAATGTGTCCTCCGACTGGTGCTGTCGGGTCCCCAAACATTATGTCCGGGCGCGCCATCACCTGGTTTGTGACTAATACTATAGCATTGTGGAGGTCTGCGATTCTTCTTGACAGCACGTGCATGTGCCGGTTTAGTTTCTGCTGGCGGTTTGAGAGCGTGCCACGGCCCGAGTATTCCGCACGAAAGTGTGCTGTGAGCGAGTCTACTACTACAAGTCCAATGTCTTTTTCGTTCATCAATTCTGATGTTTTTTCCGCTAAAAGCATCTGATGGTCTGAGTTGTATGCGCGCGCCACATGGATGTTTGAGAGCACTTCTTTCGGGTCTAAACCCAGTGCTTGCGCCATCTGTTGTATTCTTTCCGGCCTGAACGTGTTTTCAGTGTCTATGTAGATTGCGCCGCGTCCGAGTCCCCCCTTTTCTTTTGGTAGTTGGACGTTTACCGCGAGCTGGTGCGCGATTTGTGTTTTTCCGGATCCGAATTTTCCGTATAATTCTGTTATCGCCTGACTTTCTATTCCGCCTCCGAATACGGCGTCGAGTTCTTTGCTTCCGGTTGTTAGTTTTCCGATGTGTTCTCTTTTGGCGAGAACGTCGAGTCCGGTTTCGAAGCCCATCTGCATGTTTTCGCGGGCTGCGTTTATGATTTTGATTGCGGATGCTTCTCCAAGCCCCACGTCTTTCAGTTCTCCTGTGGATGCCGCTGCGACTGCTTCGACCGAGTAGTATCCTGCTTCCTTTAG
>DSAL01000001.1 GCA_011380095.1 Candidatus Altarchaeales archaeon | reverse complement strand
GTACTAATACTTGCAGTGACATGGGCGATGCGGTTGCCGCAAAAGTCAAAGGCGATTAGTAATCAGTAAAATTTTTGTGGGTTGGGCCGCCTCAATCCACCCACCAACTTTTTTTTATCTCTCTATTGTGCGTCACGCAGTTTTGGTTTGGTCAGCACAATCTTGCCGTTCACTGGGACGGCGTCCATTAGGACTGTGATGGTGTCCTTGTTTTGGAATGCCACTCCAATGCTTGTCCAGCGGTCCTTGCCGTTTTCAGAGTCTCCTATTACCGTGTTCACTCTGTAGTCGGGTATTTGTCCTTTCATTTCAAATTCACCTTGGACAGGAATAGGTGGGTGTTATATAAGCTGTTTTTGCGAGAGTATTGGAAAAGAAATAGTTTTTTTTTGGGAGTTTATTTTTTCAGTCTTTCTAGGGCGTTGTTTGAAACGCAGTGGCTGTGTTTTACTATGTCGTCGACGGGGTATACTTGGATGTCGTAGTTGTCGAGTTTCGCCAGGAACTCTTCAAGGCCTCTTTGTCCGTCGAGGTCCGGCACCATGGCGTGTGCTATGATTTTTCCGTCGAATGTGCGGTAGACGTTGTTTACTTCCTCAAGCTGTGATATTTCTTCCGCGATTTGTTTTGACTGGCTGGCTGGCGCGTCTATAAACAGTACGCCTATTTTCAGGCCCAAGTCTTGGGGGTGCAGGATTGCGCTGAATTTTTTTATGAAACCGTTTTTTTCAAGCCTTTTTACCCTTGTGAACACGGTTGTGTGGGGTGTTTCGAGCTTTTGCCCGAGCTGGCGCAGGCTTATCCTTGAGTTGTCCTGCATATGCTTCAGAATGTCTAAATCCAGGTTGTCCAGTTTCATGTTCCTTATTAATTGTGTGGATTAAGTATAAAAATCCCTTATTCTCCTTGAATATTGGTCTTAAATTAGGTTTTTCATCATTTTTGGGCATTTTAGGCTCAAACAAATTCGTTGTATTTTATCCATTACTACTAACTGATTTAGGAATATTGTCCTAATTAATGTATTTTTTTATACTGTTGCCTTATAGCTAGGAATGAACTTCAAAAGCATAACCCTTCTCCTGCTTTTTTCCGTCTTTGCGTCCGCCATAAACCCCCAACTTACGCTCGACTGGAAATACAGGGCCAGAGCCTCGATAACCGGCATTGAGACCGCAGACCTTGACGGCGACGGCATACTGGAGATTCTCGCTTCAAGCAACGACGGCTACGTCTACGCCCTAAACTCATCCGGAAACCTATTGTGGCGGGTTTACAGCAGGTGCCAGATGTTCAGCGTTAAGGCGGAGGACATAACCGGCGACGGGAAGCCCGAGGTTTTGGCGGGGGGGTGCAGGCACCTTCAAATAATCGACAATTCCGGCAGCGAGATGTTTAAGTATCATGTCGGACTCGAAATCCACGACATCGACGTTTCAGACCTTGACGGCGACGGCATAATGGAAATCGTGATGATAGCGCACTCTTTTTCCGGAAGCCAGTCTTCGGTGTCCGTTGTCGCGCCAAACGGACAGACCCTATGGCGCAAGGATTTTAGCGGCGCAAGAATCAGGGGTCTTGCATTGGCCGACGTTAACGGCGACGGGAATACCGACATTCTTGTAGCGGGCCGAAGCCTTGTAGCCTACGACAGGTTCGGCAGGGTTTTATGGTCTGTGAATCTAGGCGCCTCGTGCGAGCGTATTGTTGTTTCAGACGATGGGAGGATTTTGGTCGGGGCGAGCAACAGGCTTTTCATAATCGATTTCAACGGAAACATATTGAAGATTGTCGACGCCGCAGGCATGGTCTTTGACGTTGCGGATTTCGAAGGGAATTATTTTTTAGCGTCAGCAAGCCTTGCTAAAATATCTAAGACGTCGCTTGAAAAATCCTGGAGCGCCTATGACGGGCAGGACTTTACTGTTGTTGTTGCCGACGACATAGATGGTTTTGGGTCCGCAGAGGTTGTTGCCGGCGGCAAAAGCATTAACGTGTTTGGATTGGACGGCGGGATGTTATGGGATTATTCCCCGTATCTGAGCGTTTCAGGCCTTAAGGTTGTTGACGTGGACGGCGACGGATTCAAGGAGGTTATTGCGGGAGCCCGCGACTTCAACGTCTACTATGTGAAGCATACGACTTCTTATATCAAAAGCGTCGAGGCGGAGAGGACTTATATGGACGCCGTAAATCTAAAAGACGAAGGCAGAATTGACGATGCGCTCGAGTTCGCTTTAAAATCCGTTAGCATCAATCCTTCAGTTGAGAAATATGTTTTCTTGCGGGACACTCTTTTGGAGATGATGGAGTATGATGCGGCTGAAACCGAGTTTCGGATTGTTTTTTCACAGGCGCAGTCTTTCGCAGGTCAAAATCGTTTCGAGCAGGCTTTAGAATACGCTGAGAGGGCGCTGAACATTTCAACGTCCATGGGATATGAGGCTGGTGTTCGAGAGTCTTTCGAGCTGATAGGCTACATTGAGGCTGAACAAGACAGGCTTAGTGTTTTGCAGACTACCACTACTCTTCTGAAGTCTTCTTTTACTGCTGGCGGCGCGAACCTTAAACTGATTGCGCCGGTCGCCGGCCTCTTAACCCTGTTTTTCATATTCATTCTTGTCTACTCCGGCAGGATTTAGGCGTGATTTAAACCTCAACTTGTTATCTTTTTTCATGGATTATCCACTGGTTTTGGAGACTGACTTCAGGGATTTAATACTCGTGTCTCGCGGGAAAGTGCGCGACATCTACGACCTTGGCGACAGGCTTTTGATTGTGGTTACCGACCGGCTTTCAGCGTTCGACTGCGTGTTCCCAAACCCGATTCCAAACAAGGGTGTTGTCTTGAACAGGATGTCTGAATACTGGTTTGAGAATACGCGGGACATAATACGAAACCATCTTATCACAAGCGATGTTTCAAAGTATCCCGAAGAACTTCAGGATTACACCGACATTTTGGGGGGGCGCAGCATGATTGTCGAGAAGGCGAAGCCTCTTCCCGTCGAATGCATTGCGAGAGGATATCTTGCGGGCTCCGGCTTCAAAGAGTATGAGAAGACGGGGGCTGTTTGCGGAGTCGAACTGCCGCCTGGCCTTTTGAACTCGGGCAGGCTTCCACAACCAATATTCACTCCCTCCACGAAAACCGGTGAAGGCCACGACATTAACATAAGTTTTGAGAAGACTGTTGAACTTATAGGGGAGGAGAAGGCCGGTAAAATCCGGGATGCGACTCTTGCGATATTCGGGAAGGCGTCAAAGCATCTTGAAGGAAAAGGCATTCTCCTCGCCGACACGAAATTCGAGTTCGGCGAGGTTGACGGCGAAATAATCCTCATCGACGAGGCGTTGACTCCGGACTCCAGCAGGTTCTGGCCCAAAGACGACTACAAGCCCGGGCGAAACCAGAGGAGTTTCGACAAACAGTATGTCCGCGACTATCTGGAAACGCTTGACTGGGATAAAACGCCTCCCGCGCCGCCTCTTCCGCCCGAAATTGTGGCGGAGACCAGCCGGAAATACATGCGGGCGCTCGAGCTTATTGCCGGCATACACTTATAAAGGCTTCAGCCAAATATGATACCCCGATTTCTTTAATCCTTTTTTTTAGGGGTAGTCCGGCTGGGGTAGTTGAAATGAAGGCTGTCATACTTGCAGGGGGTTACGGCACCAGGATGAGGCCGCTCACTTTCTCGCAGCCCAAGCCTCTAGTAACGCTCGCCGGAAAACCCATTATCGCGCACATCATAGACTATCTCGCATCGCACGGGATTAGCGAGGTTTTCGTCACGACAAACTATCTCCGAGAGTCAATCCAAGATTATCTGGGCTTCCACCACAATGGGGTTAAAATAAACTATCCTGTAGAAGAGGAGCCTCTCGGCACCGCGGGGTGCGTTAAAAACATTCAGGATTCTCTCGACGAAACATTCCTTGTCATACAGGGCGACTGCATCACCGACATGGACTTGAAAAAGCTTTTCGGCAAGCACAAGTCGAGCGGGGCGCTGGCCACCATTGCGACATACCCTGTGGACGAGCCCTGGAAGTACGGCGTCGTGGATTCCGGCGACGACGGGTGCGTAAGACAGTTTTTCGAAAAGCCGGACCGCGACAAGTGCGTCACCAGCAAGGCGAATACCGGAGTCTACGTCCTCGAGCCCGAAGTCTTGGATTATGTTCCGGAAAAAACGTTCTTCGACTTCGCCAGAAACCTCTTTCCCATGCTTTTGGAAAGTCAAAGCATCTGCGAGTGCTCGTACGATTCGTCCAGCTTTTGGATTGATGTCGGGCATCCTAAAGACTACTACCGCGCCCACGTCTGGCTTATGGACAACATCTCGAAATATGTTTCGGGCAGTTTGAAGCGTCTTGACGGTTTTGAGGGGGATGTTTTCGCGGGCTCCAACGTGGTGATAAACTCCAGTTCAATGATTGAAGGCCCGGTCGTAATACAGGACAACGTGGTTATCGAGCATGATGTTGTCATAAAACCTTACACGTCTATTAATTCCGGAAACTGTTTGAAGAATGGCACCATCCTCCTAGGCTCAATACTATTCAAAAACTCTGTTTTCGGGGCTGGAAGCACTATCAGCCAGTCTATGGTGGGGGAGAACTCCGTCCTGAAGGCGGGTGTTTCCGTTAGAAACGATGTTTTGGTTGGGGCGGATTGTGTTGTCGGCGCGAGAGCCCGTATTCTGGAGGGTTCGAGAATCTGGCCTGGAATGGATATTGACGCCAACAGTATCGTCGACGGCACCCTCAGAAACTTCGTCCAAACCTACGATCCGCCGGGAGACATCATGTGGTCGCTTAGGGAAGTTACTCCGGAGGAAGCATTCTACTTCAACAAGAAGGAGTCCAACAGGATATTGTATACTGGTCTTCGAGCCAAAAGCCTTTCGGACTTCACCCAGGTTTTGCGTGAAGTCGACTTAAACTCGATTGAATTCCACCTACGGTATGACAACAACGACTTTCAGAAGTGGGTTCACAATATCCTGGACGACCCGGTTTTTGCGGGACGGCTCGGGGAGATAAAAAAATTTTACGACTCCAAATCCCTTAACTCGTCAGGCTTGAGGAAGCATCTGGTATTGGCTTCTGAAAACCGTTTGAGGCAGCTTGTCGAGGGCGTCCGGCCGAAAGGATACTGGTAACTTCTATTTGTTCAGGTATTCTGTCAGCCCGCTTATCCCCACTCGCTCTTGCATCATGTCGCTTCTTTTTCTAACCGTCACAGTGTCGTCTTTCATGGTCTCGTAGTCGACGGTGATACAGTATGGTATGCCTATCTCGTCGGCGCGCGCGTATCGTTTCCCGATGCTTCCCGCCTTGTCGAAAAGCGAGTATACTCCCGCGCCCGCAAGTTTCTCGTATACTTCCTGCGCCTTTTCCGAAATCCCGTCTTTTTTGACGAGCGGGAATACTGCCGCATTGTATGGCGCGACCTCTTTCGTGAATTTAAAGCCCCTCTCGTCCATTCCAGACTCGAGCGTGCAGTATATCGGCCTGTCAATCCCGTAGGCTACTTCCACGACGTGGGGGATGAATCTCCTGCCGTCAACATTCACGTCCATGCGCTCTTTACTCACCTTCATGTGCTGGCCGAGGTCGTAGTCCGTGCGGTATGCTATCCCCACCATCTCCACCCAACCGTAGCTTTCGCTAAGGTATTCCACATCCCAAGTGTCCTTGCTGTAGAAGCTCCGCTCGTCTTCACGATGCTGGCGCAGCCGCATCCTTTCCTCGTCCACACCCATCCTCGAAAACACTTCAACAGCCTTGGCGAGGTGGTATGCGATAGGCTGATGTTTCACGAGATTCTCCGAAAGGTTTTTCAGCATTACCTCATGCTCGGCGCCGTTCAAATCCAGCACCTTCACATTGACTTCCGGATTCCTTATCTCTCCGGGCATATTCAGGTTTTCAGGGTCGAAGAAGAATTGTATTTCCGCCTGGCTGAATTCGCGGAGTCTTATCATCCCCTGTCTTGGCGAAATCTCGTTTCTGAAGCTTCGTCCAATCTGGAGTACTGCGAATGGGAGGGTTTTTCTCGCATACTCCCAAAGCCGCTGGAATCCGGTGTAGGTTGATTGGGCGGTTTCCGGACGTAGGAAAGACACGACTTTCCTTGCGCCGGGCCCGACGCTCGTCTCAAACATCAGGTGGTATGGGAAGGCTTTGCCGAGTCTTCCACCGCACTTCGGGCATGTCATGCTGTCGAGAAACGCTTGGATCTCCTCGATAGGCTTCCCCTCGACGTTCACCCCCTTCTCGTCAAGTATCAGATGGTCAGCCCGATATGACTGCCCGCATTTTTCGCACTCCACTATCGCGTCGCTGAACGAATCCAAGTGTCCTGAAGCCTTGAAGACGTCTATCGGGTGGAGTGTGTTGCATTCAACCTCAAGGCAGCCGAGCTCTACGACATAGGCTTGGCGCAATAGGTTTTCAATATTCTTTTTCAAACGAACCCCCACCGGCCCGTAGTCTATGAAACCTCCAAGACCCCCGTATATTTCGAAACTCGGGTATACTATGCCTCGCCTGCGGCATAAGCTCATCAAATCCTCCCGGTTATCGCTCATTCTCGAATTCACGCTCTTCCTGCACCAGTTTCCTCAATTCGTCTTCCACCCTGCTTTTTGTCTCGCTCTCCTGTTCAAGACTCCACTCCTCCTTCTCGCGCCTTGTGTGTTCCCTCTCTATTTCCATCCTCTTTTGGAATTCCTGTTCGAGCGCCTGCTGCTTCTTCTTCCAGCTGACGAGCACGAATACTATGACTATCCCTACAGTACCCACTATCAGCATGGTGTTTCGGAATCGGACCCACTCCTGGTAGAGTATTTTTTCCGACTCGTCGACAATCCTTTTGGATTCTGTTATCCCCAGTTCATAATTGATTTGGCTGTAGAGTGTTTGTGCGTTGACTGCATTGGTTTTCGCCTGCTCGTAGTTTGCGGCCTGAAAGTGTCCGAGCGCTGTGCCGTAATACTGGTCCGCCCTCGCCTTTTTTTCTCGCCCACTGTTTATCTGGGTTATTAGGTTGTCTATTTCAGTTGCCTTGTCCGGCATCCATATCTCCTGATATATCTTTTTGGCTCTTGTCGCCTCATAGTATGCGTTTTCAAAATCCGCGACCTGGTAGTATTTTTCCGCGCTATCCTGGATTGCGGTCACCTCCACCACCCTCTGGATTCTTGTGTTGATTGTTGCTATGAGGTTGTTGCTTTTCGAGATTCCGACGTAGTTTCCAAGCTCAGTGTACATGTTTAACGCGTTTCTGGCGTAAGCCAGCGCTGTTTCAAGCTGGTTTGCGCTGTACGCCTCCTGGGATTTTGAGTATAGGAATTCGGCCTGCTCGAGCATCCTGCCCTCCCCCCAGTCTTTTGTTATCTGCGCAAGCAGTTTGTTAACGTCTTGTATGTAGCCTTGGTAGAGCATTGTTTCGACGCGCCTGTGTTCCGGAAGGTCCGCTTCCTTTTCCCTGGCTTCCTGCAGGAACTCGGAGTATATGAGTTTAGCCTGGTTTGCGGCCATGCTGGCGTTAGCGTATCTTTGGAGCACGTAATATTCCTGCGCCTGTATGTAGAGTGACCTGGCGTTGTCCAGCCTTTCCTGTTTGCTCAACCCTATCTTGGTGTTTATCTGCGACAATAACAGCGAGGATTTTTGGACTCCCTCAGCGTCCGCTATGCTCGAGTAAAGGTTTTGGGACGCTATCGCGTATTCCCTTGCGGTATTGTAGTTGTCTCTTGCAAAATAGTTTAACGACTCGCTGTAGCTTACGGCCGCGTTCACTCTTATGTCTTCAATGGTGTTTTGGATGCTTGTCAGAAGCTGTGCGGTCTTTCCTACCCCCGTCGGGTCCGGAATGCTGTTGTATATCCTCGACGAGTTTAGCACGTAGTCTCTTGCGTCAACATACCTTTTCTCCCGGTATGCGGTCTGCGCCATCTCATAGTAGAATCCCGCAACTTCCTTTTGGCTTGCGGTTATCCTGAATATCTCGCTAGAGCAGGTTTTTGAGAGTTCACTGCATTTCAGGCTTCCGCTGGTTCCGATGCTCCCCCCAATCGCCTGGTAGCGACTGTCGCATTCCTGGGCGAGGTTAAGGCATCTCTTGTAATAGTCGATCTGGTCTTTTTTGGCTTCAAGATAGTAGTCTGTCGCAATAAAATAATATAGCTGGGCGACTTGTTCCGGAGTATGGTCTTTGAATTGTTCTGTGAAAAAATTATCGCACTTGCTTATCCCCCTGCTGTCGCTCAACTCGATATACGCCTCCTTCGCCCGCTCGATGCTTCTCAGGCAGTTCTCCCAGTCTTTTTCACTGCAGAATTGTCTTGCCGCGTTGTAATACTGTTCCGCCTCGTATTGTGATGCCGCGGAAACGCTGGCCGACATCAAGACCATGATGGCGGCAGCCAAAAACAATACCCGCATCCTATATCTCACCCCACTCTGTTTCAGCATCTGAAATCTCCGCGCTCTCCCCCTCACGGCGTCTTCTCATTATGACGAATACTATTACTATTGCCAGTACCCCCCCGACGACAAGCATTACATTGCTTATCTGGGATTGTGCCCGCGGAAGTGTTGTCGGAGTCACATTTAATGGAGGCAGTGTAGAGCCCGTAACTTCCCCCTCACGTATGTTTTTTATCCTAAGCTCCAAAAGCTCGACCCTTAAAAGTCCCGCAGTATCCCCGAACTCGAGGTATACCTCACGCGCCTGTCTCGCATAGCTTAATGAAAGGTCGTAGTCCGCTGAAATAAAATACTGGGTCGCCTTCTCATAATATAACTCGCCCTCCTTGCGCCTTTCTTCAAGATAGCTCGAACTCATGTCCTCTAAAAGCTCTCTCGCCCTCGACATGCCCCAATCATACTCTATCTCCTCGTAAATGTCGAGCGCTTGGCGAACATGCTCTTGGGCGGCGGCTCTTTGCCCGCTGATATACTCTCTTTGCCCTATGTTGAATAGAGTGTCCCCCCTGTGTCTTAGTATATACGACTGGTTCACCTCGTACGCAATCACGTTGGTGTGCCGGTCTATGACGACCAGCTCCGACTTCTCGTCGCCGACTAGGTTTCCGGTCAAAAGCGCCACCGGCTCTTCAAGCGGAGTCTCATACTTCCAGTTGAACTGTCCGCTGGTTGTGAGGCTGTAGATTGTGCCGGCGCTCGATAGCGCGACAACGTCTTTCACACCGTCCTTTTCTATGTCGTCTATCTTCACGCCAACGACGCTTCCGTCAAGCATGTAACTCCATTTCGGCGAGAGCGCTTCGAGCATCATCACCCTGCGGTTGCTGCACCCCAAAAATATTTCCTTCAGTCCGTTGCCGTTGAAGTCTTGGACTTCGATTGCTGTTATGTCGCAGTCGGGGGAAAGTTCGCCTGAAACAATCATGGTGTATGTCGAAAACTTTACGCCGTCCCTGTCAAAATCCTTTATGGTGCTCCTGTTCGCAATCAAAACCTTCATCTTGTTGTCGTTTGTGACTGAAAGTATCTCGTCAAATCCTGTTTTTGAAATGAAGTTTCCGCACTCCAAACGCTTGAATCCTTTCGCGGGAACCGACGTTTCCGGCTGAACATCTATCGCAGACTCTAAAATGCCCCCGTCCTCCACGATATAAATCCTGTCGCTTCCCAAAACCACCTCAAGCTTTCCGCTCCCGTCAACCTGGCATGCCGTGATTTTTTCAGCCTTTCTCGGCAGGAGGTCCTCTATTTTCGTGTTGTCTGCAGGATACATCCAAAGCCTTTCAAAACCCGTGCCGTAGACGAGGCCCCGAAGCTTTGAACCC
>DSAL01000091.1 GCA_011380095.1 Candidatus Altarchaeales archaeon | reverse complement strand
CCTACTTGCCATATTTATAATTATATATTATATTTTAATATAATACTGGAATGAAGATTATTCCTGCAATCGACTTGATGGGGGGAGAGTGCGTTCAGCTTGTGGGCGGAGACCCTTCCACGAAGAAAAGCTACGGCGACCCACTTGCAAAGGCGAAAGACTGGGTTTCCAAGGGCGCGAGCATGCTTCACGTCGTCGACTTGGACGCAACGCTCGGGTTCGGAGACAACACCGAGAAAGTCCGCGAGATTGTGGACTCCTGCGGCGTCAAAGTCCAGTTCGGCGGTGGAGTCAGAAGCTTCTCAAAGATCGGGAAGGCATTGGATTTGGGGGTCGAGCGCGTCATAATCGGCACGCTCGCACTCGACGATTATCTTTCCGGACTAAGCCTTGCTGAGCGGATAAGCCGGGAGTATCCCGGCAAAGTCATCGCATCAGTCGACAGCCGAAAAGGCTTCATAACCTCAAAAGGCTGGACTGAAGACTCTGACGTTCGGGCCGCAGACTTTGTGGCGGAAGCGTCAGACTATTATTTCGGATTCCTTTATACCGACGTTTCAGTGGAGGGGCTGATGGGCGGGATAAACCTGGAGCGGATTCAGGATGTGGTTCGCGCGACAGACCGGCCGGTCATAGTATCTGGGGGCATAACCACGCCAAAAGACGTCCAAAACCTTAAAGACATGGGAGTGTGGGGCGTGGTATTGGGCAAGTCGATTTACGAGGGCAGGCTCGACATAGCAAGCCTCATCTAAAAAGGTGTTTATACATGCTGTTCGACTGCCATACCCACCTGCATTTCAAGCAGTTCGATTCCGACAGAAGCGAGATTCTTAAAAAGATTCTGGAAAAAGACGTTTCCATAATCAACTCAACAGTCGAGCCGAATGAAGTTGAGGCCGGATTTCAACTCTCTAAAAACAAGAACGTCTACTGGACGCTTGGACTCTCCGCCTCAACGCTCGATGAAAAACAGGTTGAGGAAACAATCAGCCTGATTAGAAAACACGAAAAAGACATTGTCGGAATCGGCGAGGTCGGAGTCGACTACTACTGGGTGAAGGAGAAAGAAGAGCGTAAAAAGCTCGGCGAACACTTCGAAAGATTCATAGGACTAAGCAGGGAACTCGACCTCCCGCTCATCGTCCACTCCCGTGATGCAGAACAAAAATGCATGGACATTTTGGAAAAAAACGGCAAAACCGCGATGATGCACTGTTTTTCAGGGACAGTCCGCCAGGCGGAAATACTCGCCGAGCGCGGTTCAATCATATCAATCCCCACCAACCTCGTCTACTCCAAGAGAAAACAGGATGTGGCCGGGGCAGTCCCGCTCGAAAGCATAGTGTTGGAGACCGACTCGCCATACCTTCCGCCAAAGCCGGGAGAACGCAACAATCCGCTCAACATCAAGGAAAGCCTGGAAATCCTGGCCAAAATAAAAAAGGAATCCGTTGACGATGTCGCACGGCAGACGGCGGAAAACGCTAAAAAATTCTTCAGAATCGGTTAAAGATGGTTGAGGCTGTATTGTTCGACTGGGATGGGACGCTCTTCGACGTCTTCGACTTTCTCGTAGACACCTACACTAAAGTATTTTCCGAAATCGGGGTCGAACCCTGGCCGCAAGAAAAATACCGCACTGAATTCCGCTGCGACTGGAAGAGCCTTCTCATAGACATGGGGATGGAACAGCATCTCGACCACCTGATTGATGTCTGGAACACGGAGAAATACGAGAAAGAAAACGAGCTCAAACTCCATGATGGAGCGTTCGAGTGCGTGAAAAAACTCTCAGCTGACAAAACGCTCGGCATAGTGTCAAGCGCCCCGAAAGAAATACTTCGAAGCGAGGTGAAACGGTTCGGCCTCGACAAATACATGGACCTGGTGCTATCATTCGAGGATACTGAAAACAACAAGCCCCACCCCGAACCCCTATTGACTGCCGCGAAAATCCTCGACCTCGACACGTCAAAAACCGTGTACGTCGGAGACATGGTGGAAGACATACAGTCGGCGAAATCCGCGGGCGTCCGCCCTATCGCAGTATCCTGGGGAATACACTCGCCGAAGACCCTTGAAAAAGAAAAGCCGGATTATATCGCAAAAACATTCCAAGACCTTCTGGAATACATTGAAACATTGGACTAAGAAAGTACTATTAAATACGTGGTTGCCTTATACTTGATACACTATGGGCGAGAAACCAGACTCCTACTCCAAGGCGGGCGTGGACATAAAACGCGAGGAACAGGCCATAGCAGGCATCAAAAACTGGGTTAGGAAAACCTTCAAGTTCAGGGAGGGAAAAGTCGGGCAGGTGCTCGCCGACGTCGGAACCTTCGCAAACCTCGTTGACCTTGGTGGAGGCAAGGCCCTCGTAGTCTGCACCGACGGAGTTGGGAGCAAAGTCCTTGTCGCCCAAGAACTTAAAAAGTACGATACCGTCGGCATAGACATGATAGCAATGAACGTTAACGACGCCATATGCCTTGGAGCCGAACCAATATGTCTTGTAGACTATCTTGCTATGCAGAAGATAGACTATGAGGTCGCAAAGGAAATTGCCGCAGGAATATACGCTGGAGCAGAACAGGCGGGGATAGCGGTAATAGGAGGGGAGACGGCAAGCCTTCCCGAAGTCATATCCGGCCTAGACGACAGGGGGTTCGACCTTGCGGGGACTGCCGTTGCGATAGTGGACAAAGACAAGGTGGTTACCGGCGAAAAAATAAGGCCCGGCGACAAGATACTGGGACTGCCATCAAGTGGAGTGCACAGCAACGGGTTCACGCTCGCAAGAAAAGTACTGTCGAAAAACATGTGGATAAACCTCCTGACGCCCACAAGAATATACGTTAAGGAGGTTTTAGAGATAATTTCAAAACACGAGGTCCACGGCATGGCCCATATCACAGGCTCCGGGCTTTTGAACCTCCCACGGCTTTGCGACCACGGCTTCAGGCTCGACAACATGCCGGAACCACTCATGATATTCAAGCAAATCCAGTCTGAAGGAGATATTTCAACCGAAGAAATGTACAAGACCTTCAACATGGGCATAGGATTCATGATAATCACCTCCCCTGAATCCGCTGAAAAGATTTTGGCGGACTACGGCGAAGAATACCAGATACGGGAAGTAGGAGAAGTGGTTGAAGAGCCTGGCGTGAAATTAATAATAGACGACAAGGAATATCTTATAGACTAGGAAAATGCCGATTGCGAAATGCGAGAAAATCTGGATGAACGGAGCCCTCGTCAACTGGGATGAGGCGAAAATCCACGTCCTGACCCACGCACTACACTACGGCTCCGGAGTGTTTGAGGGAATTCGCTGCTACCACACGAAAAAAGGTCCGGCAGTATTCAGGCTGAAAGACCACATGATACGGCTTGCCGAATCAGGGAAAGCCTACTACATGAACCTGCCCTACACGGTCGACGAGCTCTGCAAGGCAACTAAAGACACGATACGCGCCAACAATCTCGACTCCTGCTACATCCGCCCCATCGCATACCGGGGATACGGGGAAATGGGGTTAAACCCGCTCAAAAGCGTGATAGACGTATCAATAGCCTGCTGGAGCTGGGGAACCTACCTCGGCGAGCAGGGTTTGAAAAACGGCATCACCACAATAATCTCAAAATACAGGCGGATTCCAAACGAATCCCTCCCGCTTCACGCGAAAGCATGCGGACAATACTTGAACAGCATCCTCGCCAAAATCGAGGCGCTCGAAGCGAAAGTGGACGAGGCCATAATGCTCGACCAAACAGGTCTTGTCGCAGAAGGACCGGGAGAAAACATCTTCATGGTCAAAGACGGACAACTACTGACACCCGCACTCGGCGGAATACTCGCAGGCATCACGAGAAACAGCATACTCACAATCGCCAAAGAAGAAGGAATACCCTCCAAAGAAGCCGAAATAGACACAGAAACACTACTTTCCGCAGACGAACTATTCTTCACAGGCACCGCCGCAGAAGTCACGCCAATACGAAAAGTCGACTCCACCGAAATCGGAAAACCAGGCCAGATAACCAGAAAACTCCAAGACCGATTCTTCAAGATAGTCAGGGGAGAAGACAAAAAACACGAAGACTGGCTCGACTACGTCAGATAAAGAAAACACTGATGACAGCCAAGACGACAATCCTTCTCGTAGACGACGAGGAAACATTCCACACAGTCAAAGACAATCTGAAATCACACGACGACAAATACGAGGTCGACCACGCGCGCAACGCCAGTGAATGCCTGAACTATCTCGAACAAAAAAACACCCGACCTCATACTACTCTCTACTCAACTTCCGAATTCGGACGGCTTCATGCTACGAGACCAAATCAAAAAAACCGGCGCCAAACACACGCCAGTAATCTACCTCACGCCAAAATACACGCCAGAACTGACCAAACAAATGGGCATGCTCACAGCAGACGACTTCATAAAAAAACCACCAAACACGCCGGAACTAATACTAAGAATCCAAAAAATCATGATATGGCAATGCTACAAGCCCAAAAAAAGAAAATAGGCGCAGCAAGACTTATTTATCAGAAAAACCGCAGGATACTGCGACTTTAAAGTCGCAGATGAATGCGCAAGCGTCTTCCGCGGTTTTTTCTAAATACCCCGCCATTCATGGCGGGGATATTTATTTTTCAAAGGTTTAATACCTTACTGTTAGGCTGGTTTGGAGGGAATCAAGCAGGGTGTTTTATTCTCACAAGTTTCAAGCACTGTGCTTGATACGCTCGATAAACGGTTGAGAATACTTATAGAAAGGTAACCGTTTATCGGCGTGTAAAAAGCGGGAACCGCTTTTTCACACTCGAACCAGGCCAGACCGCCTGAAAAGGCGATAAAGGGGATACAAGAAGCTGTATAATGCTTTTATGTGATTAAGACCCTATAATATGAAATCGCCCGGCAACGAGCGATGGACAGCATTTTATCTTACTGCGGGGGTGCTGGAGTGGTCAAACAGGCAGGGCTTAGGATCTTCGAGCCGGTCCGAGAAGAGACTGACCGAAGGGAAGCAGACCCTGTGGCGAAGGCCTACGCGAGTTCGAACCTCGTCCCCCGCAAGCTTTTCCCCTCCCTTCGGTCGGGCAAAACCTTGACCAAAAAGGAAGATTGCTAATAGTTCACAGAATTCTTAAGTGCGCTTGAGCGAACGCAGTGAGCGAAACGCACCTTTCTCGTCGGGAAACTCCGACAACCTAATCCCCCGCAAACTTTTTTTCTTTTTTGGTGTTTGTTTCTGCTCCTCGTTTTGCCTGTTTTTTTATCAGTCCTGTTTCGGTGAAGACTCCTATTAGGATGTATGTCGTGAAGGGTATTATGAGTAGTCGGCGGTCTATGAGGGGTAGTATTGCTGTTGCGGCAAGCATTATGAATGTTGGCGAGCGTTTTTTCAGCTCGGTTTTCGTGAAGCGCGGGTATTTTATCTCGCTTACCATGAGGTAGGCGAGTACTGCGAATATTACCATGAGGTGTGTGTTTTCAAGCCTGGTTTGTGTGTATGCGAGTGATGCGATGAATCCGCCGACCGCGGGCGTTGGGAGTCCCGTGAAATAGCTTCTCTGGTGGACGATATTGTATCTTGCAAGCCTTATTGCGGCGCAGACGGGGATTAACGTGCAGACTATGAACCCTCCGGTAGTCTTCAAGTATAGGGTGTATGCGAGTATTCCGGCGGCCACTCCAAACGATACGAGGTCGGCCATGGAGTCTAATTCCATCCCAATCTTGCTTTCGGCGGAAAGCATTCTTGCGAAAAAACCGTCGAACGCGTCTATGATGACTGAAAGAAGTATGAATGTCGCGGCCATAGTGTAGTCCGCGTTTATAGTATATATTATTGAGGTGAAGCCGAGCATCAGGTTTACGAGAGTTAGGAGGTCCGGAATCCTAAGCATCAGCCCGCGTTTTTTCATTTAATTCCCTCGCACCATGGTTTTTCCAACGGGCGTTTCGCCGGCTGAAACCCGCTGTCCCCTTGAAACCAGGACTTCCACGTCCAACGGCATTATAATGTTTGTTCTTGAGCCGAACCTTATCATCCCGAGTTTTCCGCCCTTCAAGACATTCTGTTTCGGACGGACCCAGCAGACAATCCTTCTTGCCGCAATGCCCGCTATCTGCGTAACCCAAACATTTTTGACTCCGGATATCTTTATAGTGTTCTGCTCGTTTTCGAGCATCGAACGCTTGGATTTTGCGATAATCTTTTTGCCCTTGGAATACTCTATTTTTTCCACCGCGCCCGTAATCGGGCTTCGCGTAACGTGGACGTCGAATATTGAAAGCAGTATGCTCGCCATATTGGCTTCAACGCCGTCCGGCGACATTACCCTGCCTACTTCATCAACAACTCCGCTTGCCGGCGAAACTATAATGATTTCGTCTTGTGGCACTGAAACGTCCGGATCCCTGAAGAAAAAGAGGGTGAATAATCCCAGGCCAAAAAGAATAAGAGTCAAACCTACAAGTCCGAAATACTGTGAAATCACGCCCGCCGAAAAAAGAGAGAACGCGAGAAAAACACCTTCCCTGACAAAAGACAAGCCCATTATACTAGTAATATCCTTGCGGCAATAATAAATCGGTCGGTTAAGAATCTTTTTTACCCTGCGGTCGGCCTACTAACCGCCGCGCTCTGCTTTAGCCGCCTTCCACAATTTCAAAAGCAGAGGGCTTCGGCCGTCACGCTTCATATCATTGAATTCTTTCTCCGTGAGCACGAGGCTGTCGCCGTCCTCTGATATCACGTATCTCGCGTTCGCCCGGTCGTAAAACAATTCTATCCCAGCCATACTACCCCAAAATCGTTTATCTTAATTGTTTTCCATCTATTTATCGTTTAAGGGTGGCTTTTGAATGAGGGTTGGAATAGTTGGTGCGGGAAACGTTGGCTCCACAATAGCCTACACACTCAGCATGGGTTCGAGCGTCTCTGAAATCGTTTTGGCCGACAAGAATGTTGACAAGGCTCACGGGGAGGTTCTTGACCTAAGGCACGGACTGCCTTTCATACCCTACACAAAACTTGAATACGGGGGTCTTGAATCACTCTCAAACCTTGATGTCGTTGTATTGACCGCGGGCATTCCGAGAACGCATGGGGAAAGCAGGCTTGACCTGGCAGGGAAGAATGTCGGGCTTTTCAAAGAGATAATCCCTCAGCTAGCAGGCCAGAACAAGAATGCGATACTTCTCGTGGTCTCCAACCCCGTCGACATTATGACTTACGTGGCCTTGAAGTATTCTGGCTTTCCGAAAAACAGGGTGTTCGGGTCAGGCAATGTCTTGGACAGCGCGAGATTTAGGAGCATGCTCGGCCACCACTTCAAAGTCGACCCCGCCAACGTGCACTCATACATCCTCGGAGAGCACGGCGACTCGGCGTTCCCATTCTTCAGCCAGGCGTTCATAGGATGCAATCCACTCAAAAACATGGAAGGCTATGACGAGCGTGAGGTCAGAGAAATTTTTGATAGGGTGAAGGCTGTCGCCGCACAAGTCATAAAGCTTAAGGGCGCCACCTACTATGCGGTAAGCCTCGGAGTCAACAAGATTATCGAGTCGATAGACTTGGACAAGAAGCGGGTCATGCCGGTTTCAACGCTAATCGACAGGTTCTACAGCGGCTCGGAGTTGTGTCTTAGTGTTCCGGCGGTCGTCGGGAAAAACGGAATTGAAAAAATACTCCACGTTCCATTCAACGAGGAGGAGAAGACCTTATTCCAGGCTTCCGTTGAAAAAATAGCAAAAACAATCGAAGAGGTGGGGTTAAGTGGCGGGTAAGAGCGCCGGCAGGGGGAATCAAGAGCCGGATCCGCCTTCAAGCCGGGGAGTTCCCTCGGGAGAGACGCTTTATCTGCCAAAACATTACGGGGTGGAGTTGAAGGAGAAGGGCGGTTTGGACAAGACGGTTTTCTGGACTGTCGAAGACGTGGTCGACTTCATATTCCCGGCGAAATATCAGCCGAAATACCATCGTGTCGCCTCGGATTTCCTAAAGATTGTTTTGGAGAAAGACTGGGTGACTAAGAGGGAGATAAGCGTTTTTTTGAAGAAGACCGGATACAGTAAGAGCACGCTTGAAAACAAGGTTATTCCAAAGCTCGTCCGGTTCGGACTGTTGAAACGCCAGCGCGAAATAAAGTCGGGTCTTGGGAAGGGGAGGGGGCTGATACTTTCGGAATCCCTCACGTTCACAAACTATCTTGAAAGAATCGGATTCGCCTGGAACATGCTTGTCTCAACAACACGGGCGAGAGGAAAAAACAAGGGCTAAAAAAAGAACTTGGGGGCGAGGAGTAGCCCCCTCAAACTATTAGGAATAGCTTAGTATCTTTATCCCTGTTCCCGGCACGAACTCTATAGTGTGTATGTTCTCGCTGTGTCCGGTAGACCTCATCTTCTTGACCATTAAATGCCTGCCGGAGTCCGGCCCCACATTCTGATATTTCAATGATATGACCCCGTCCACCATGAACTCTTCAACACCGTGTGTTGAAAGCTCCTCGCCGACAACGTCGTTAATCAGGATGGTGGTCAAGCCCATGCTCTGAAGACGGTAGTTGATTCCCAAAAGCGCCCTCCTAATGTCTTCACGCAGGCTCATGCCAACATGCATCTTCTTGGTCTCAATCAATGTGTCGAGCGCGCTGAAACTGTCGACTACAACACGCTTTGCGTCAATCTCTTCCGCCGCCTCCTTTATGAGGGCGAGAATGCTGTCGACACTGAATTGTTCGGGCGAAAGCGTGTATTCCGAACCCTCAGTCTTGAAAGCCATCCTCGAAAGACTCGCATCCACTATAATCAGCTTTTTCTCCTTCTCAAGCTTGCCCAAGTCTATGCCGATTGAGAGCATATCCTGCTTCAACTTTTCGGGATGCTCCTCAAGATTAACGAAAATCCCGGGTTCGTCGTATTCTGTCGCACCCCTATATAAGAATTGGCTTCCGAAAATAGTCTTTCCGGTGCCGCAACCCCCGACGAGCATGATGACTCTGCCCCTGGGTATCCCGCCGTTCAATATTTCGTCCAAGCCTTCAATCCCGGTCTTACAGCGTTCAACTTCTATAACATTCATCTTCCACTACTCCTCCTTAAATTTCCTTATCTTAGACTCAATCTCGATAAGCTTTTTCTGATACTCGCGCGTAATCTCGTTGAAGCCCTCCTCGTCCAACGCCCTGGTATGGTATTTCGCCTTGCTTAAATCTATCATCTCCTCTATCTCCCGCTTCTGGTTCAAAAGACTTTCCAAGCTTTCAAGGTCAACGGGCTTGGACTTCACATCAATTTTCGCGAGCCTGTGCCAAAACTCATCACGCAGATTGCTTCCCCCACTCCTAGACTCCCTTGACATTCCCGAATCAACTTTCCTGACTTCCTGCTCGTCAGCCAAACCCAAATCCCTCCTCTGCATCATTATCCTAGCCTCATTCTCCTCAATCTCCTGCCGTTGCCTTGCCAAAACCTTCTTGTAAGCGCTTATTTTCGCTTCAAGACCGTTCTTCGACTGGGTCACGTGATATGCGTAGGCGATGGCGAGAACTCCAAACAATATTCCCGCGAAAAACAGCGGCTGGATTGCGGCATCAGTTTGAGCGCAAACACTGCCAGCGTTCAATAGAACGAATAAGGGGCTAATCCTCTTCACTGCCTTCACCACCCTCCGTCTCCCCGCCTTTTCCAGACTCCACGCGTTCCAAAAGCCTTACCAGTCCCTCAAGCTCGTGGGCTATGTCTTCCCCGACTGAAGTCAGCTTCACGAACTTAATCCTCCCCTCACGCTCAAACTCCACAAT
>DSAL01000022.1 GCA_011380095.1 Candidatus Altarchaeales archaeon | reverse complement strand
GTGTAATAATTCTTATTTGAAGTTCTAATCAACTTCATTAATTGATTTTCTTCGATACCAATATCTTCGGTTTTCCGTATGAATATTAATCTGTCAATAATTCGCTGGACTATTTCATCTATCTCGTAATCGTGATATTTAGCGCCATATCTTTTAGCAATATCATTTGACAGTAATTCACGCCATTTGTTCAGGTCCTGGAATAATTGTTCATCTATGGGAATACTTCTTTTCTTTCGTCCTTCTCTTTCTGCTTTTTTATCTAATTCCCCTGCAATAAATGCATCTTTTGATAGAAGCCAAATATCTTCAAAATTATCATCGAATAACTCAATATCCCAAAGCTGTATGTTTCTAAATGGGTTAATGCTATCTTCTTCTGCATAGAATATTTTTAGACCTTCAAAATCAGTTAATACGGCCCAACTTACTTTTTTATTGTATGCGTATTTTATTGCCTGTTTTGCATAGTCTTCTTTATCTAAATCCTCTTTGATTGCTTTTGCCTCAACAATTAATTTTGAAATTCCATTAATTCGTAAGGTATAATCAGCTCGTTTCTGTTGGATACGCTCTTCTTTAATGACTTCATCCGGATGTTCTTTACCCTCAACATCCCACCCAAGATCCTTAAGAAGAGGCTCTAAAAACTTGGATTTTGTTTCTGACTCGCTAATTTTGTGCCACTTAACCTTATCCTTATCATATTTTTCAACAAGTTTTTTGATTTCTAGTTTAGCGGCTTCTTTATCCATGAAATCCCCAAATAATAATTAGATTATGATGTTCATAAAGTGTTCAAATTATACTATATCCTCGAGTTCGTTTATCATTTTTATCTTATAGTCCGCTTTTACTTGTTTTGTGCTTCGTCCTCCATATCCCGCCAATACAGTCGTCATCCCTAAAGCTTTCGCCCCTTCAATATCCTTCTCTGGCCAGTCCCCCACCATTAAACACTCGTTAGGCTTCACGTTTAGGGCTTTACAAGCATTCAGAAAAGGTTTTTTTGAGGGTTTTTTCTCTCCCGTATCTTCATACGTAATGACAGTATCAAAGTATTTGTCGAGTCCGGCCTCATTCAACCGCATCCAGGCCTTAAGCCGTAATCCATCTGAAACAAGCCCTATTTTGAGGCCTTTTTTCTGTAATTTCGCAAGTGTTTCTAGGACGCCGGGATAGGGCTTCAAATGCAGGTATTTTTCCTTCAAATACGCGTTCAAGCCGGCCGCCAGAATCTTCGGTTCTGCCACCCCCACCTTTTTTTCTAAGAATTTGGTGAATGCGTCGTCCGATTCAATCCCATAATCCAGATAGAAATCGAACAGTTCCTTGGAAAGCTCTTTTGGCTTAGCATTTAGTCCCGCCTTGACCATCGCCTTGGCGGCAGCCCTCGAAGCACTACGCTTCATCGAGATGAAATCAATCAGGGTGTTATCCAGGTCGAAGAGGACTGCTTTGATCATTTTGTTTGTAGTTGTTTTTTTATTGTGTTTATGAGTTTTTTGGCGTCGTCTATTGCGGTTTGTGCTTCTTTTTGTGTGGGGTTGTATTCGAGGCCGTAGAGTGTTTCGTGTCGTTCTATCCTGTGGATGTTTAGGAGGTTTGCGGGTATTTTGTCGGCGTATTTTTCTTTTAGGTAGATGTATGTTGCCCAGTGGCTTTTTTCTTGTATTCCGTCTTGGTAGAGTAGGGCTCTTGCGGCGTGGAACATTGCGGTGTAGGCTTGCATTATCGCGTATGGGGGTATTTCGAGTTTGACTGCTTTTTCGGCTTCCCGAAGTCTTTTTTCCGCTACCTTGATGGATTTTCGGCTTTTGGCCGGGTCTTTGGGTATTTGCCTTAGCAGGCGTTCCTGCATGCATTCGTTTATCGTCTGGTTTTTCATGTTATCGTCGGTTTTTCCCCATAGAGGCTTGTTCCTTTGGAGACTACTTCGTTGTAGAATGCCGGGTCTTCCCCCGCCTTCTTCTTCCACTGCTGCCAGCTGTATGTGTGGACGTTCAGTTCTCTTCCGAGTTTTTCCGGGTAGTCCGGTCTTTTGGCCGGCCTTTTCCCTATCACGAGCAGGTCTATGTCGCTGTTTTCGTCGTCCAAGCCTTGGGCCATGGAGCCGAAGAGGGTTATCGAGGAGGTGTTTGGAATGTTTTCCAGGATGTAGTCGACTATCCCCGCCTTTATTACCGCCTGGGCGTTGAGGCTTGATTTTATCCCAAGGTAGAGCCGGCTTTCAAGGTTGGGCTTGAAGTATCTGAGGTTTCCTTTGCGGGATTCCTCCAAAAGTTTTTCTCCAACCAGAAGGTCGCAGTATTTTTTGACGGCCGAGGCGGAAAGCCCTGTTTTTCTTGAAATCTCGCGCAGATAGAATTCATTGTGGGGGTGTTTGATGAAGAATCCGAGCACCCTCATAGGTCCCTCCCCGAAGATTTCGCCGAAATCCATCAAAAACAAATAGGACGTTCTCATATAAAAACAGTTGTTTTTTTAAAAAAACGATTGTTTTTGGGAAAGTCCGGCGCATACAATGCATCTCCCATCATTTTATGTTGAGTGTGTCCCCTTCCTTTGGAATCATGACGTTCTCATGTATTTTTTTGAATTCTTCCGGGTTTTGGGTGTGAATAGGAATTAAAACATCTGGTTTGATTTTTTTGATTGTGTCTTCCAGGTCTTTTTTTGATGCGTGTCCTGAGCAGTGGGCGTGGTGGTATTTTATCCCAAAGTGGTTGAGCCAGTTCTCAAGTACTGTTCGTTTTTTCTTGTTGTCTTCTCCTTCTAAAAAGTGTTCTGAGGATGAGTAGATGTAGTCTGCTTTTTCGGGTTGGATGTAGACGAGTTCCATGAGTTTTGTGAATCCTGTGAACATTACGTAGTCTTTTTGGTTTTTTTGTATTTCGTCTTGCGTGATTTTATTGGCGAGATACGGTCTTTCATGCTTGTAGTAGTCTTTTTCCCGGTATTTGCAGCTTTTGCACATCCTAAAGTATATCTTGAGGTTTTCGTCGGCCAGCGGGTCTGGCAGCTTGATTTTGTCGGCGAGGTTTTCGAGTATGTAGGCGTATCTTGTGTCGATTACGAGTTTTCTGCCTTCTTCTACCGTCGCCTTGTATATGCTTTGGAACCGGTCTATGTTGCACATCGAGAATTCAGTGAATACCAGTCCTTTGGAATCCTGTATTATGCCCTTCACCTTCTCATAAACTTGTTGTTCAGTGTATTGGGTTTGGGCATCAGGCGTCATCCGCGTCCCCTCGCATAGCATTATCTTGGGCTTGGATTTCACTGCTTTTTTTATGAATTCCTCGCTCATCTTGCGCATGGGCCCGTGCATCCTAAAATCCCCTGTGAACACGATGTTTCCTTCGGGCGCTTCTATCACGTATCCGTAGGCGCCGGGCGTTGAGTGCTCGACGTGCGTGGGCTTGAACACTAAGTCTTTGACGGGTATCTCGTCGCCTGATTTGAAGAGTTCGAGCTTGTTGTCTCCAAGTGATGTGAACTGGGGGTAGAGTTTGCGGTAGGTGTCGAGTATCCTGTATGTCCCGTGTCCCATGTGGACTGGAATGTTCTCGTCCAAAAAAGTCAAATGTCCCGTATGGTCGCTGTGGTGGTGTGTTATGAAGACTCCGTCCGCGTCCGGCTTTTTGTATTCCATGCCGGTGAAACGAAGCATCTTCTCCGAATACAACCGCTCGACTTCAGGCACCATGCCGAACTCGAAATAACATTCCAGGCCGTTCACGTTTCTGGGCTGAAGCCACTCGAAAAAGTAGTCTTCCCCGAAATCGAAGCTTTGGCCGAAATCCAGATACACTTTCGCCCCGCCATCCTCCAACAAAAATTTGTTGCCCCCGATCTCGCCGGCTCCCCCGAAAAACGTTATCTTGGCCATGACTGTAAAACCATTGGATTTGGGGTAAAATAAGCGCCCGACCTCTTATTTTTCCCCTTCTCTTGGGAAATCTGTTTTTATGTGTTTTTCTTTGTCTTGTGTGTGGCAGGGATTGTTTTCACAAGGCATGCCAGGGATAGGATGGTGTTGAGGGGTGTTTCTGAACGGCATGTTCGTGAGATTGTTGGTGATCCGGATTGGTGTGAGGATGCGTGTGGCGGAAGGTTTAAGGGCATTAAAAGGTTTGGCGGGCGGGAGTTGGAGGTCATTTATAAGCGGGAAAAAGGTAGAATTGTTATTATAACTGTGAGAGTGTGGCGTAGATGAGGATTTTGTTTGACCAGCAGGCGGACGCATTGTATGTGGAGATCAAGGAGGGAAAGTTTCACTCCAACAGGGAGCTTGACGAGAATACCGTCTTGGATTTGGACAGGGAGGGGAATGTCTTGGGTTTTGAGATTATCGGAGTCCAAAGTCTCGCTAAAAAGGGGGTCTTGGACGTGGAGTTGGAGATACTCAAGGGAAAGAGTGGGAAGCCGTTGATAGAGAAGCTTGAGATACCGTTAAGCTCTTAGGATTTATTTCTCCCCAATTTTTTCTTTTAGTTTCTCGTATTCTTCCTCCGTCATCTCGGGGAAGAGCAGCGCGGAATATCCGCATTTGTTGCATTTGTGTTTGTTGAATAATTGCCCGCCCGCAATAGACTCCAAAGACGGGTCGTTGCTCACGTCCTTGCTCAGGCATTTGGGGCAGAATTGGAAGCTTTTTTCTTTAGTCATGTCTTTCCCGCCACCTCCATCTTCTCTTTCCGTGAAAGTTTTTTGATTTCTCTTTCACGCCTCATGGCTTCTTTTAGTCCAACGATTTCTTCAGCGTATACTAGTTGTGTGGGGCGTCTGCTTCTTACGTATTTGCTTCCCCTCCCGTTTTCGTGTTCTGTGAGTCTTCGCCTGATGTTGTTGGTGTAGCCTGTGTAGAGGCTTCCATCACGGCACTTTAGCATGTAGACTGTGTAGGTCATTGTATTATTTTTCTCGTACTCTTGGATTAATGGTTTTTATGTGTTTTGCCTTGTTTTTGGCATGGGGGACAAGCCATTTTTATGTAATGCGTGCGCATTACATTGTATGGAGAATATTAATGTTAGGCTCACAAAGGATCAGTTGGAGGAGATGGATGGGCAGGTTAGGAAGCATCATTTTTCTTCGCGTTCCGAGTATATCCGTCAGGCTTTGAGGGTTATGAGTGAGAGTTATCTTGACCTCTCAGATGATACTGTCAAATCAATTGAGAGGGCGAGAAAGCAAAATTCTATTCCACACGGCGAGGTTGAGGGGTTGCTCGGCCTGAAATGAAGTATCAGATCGTGTGGAAGCCCCAGGCTGTTGATGACGTGAAGGGTTTGGACAAGAGGTTTCAGAAACAGATTGTTGAAAAGATCACTTCAATCGTCGTAAAGCCCGAGCGTTTCCTCGACTACATCAAAAAGTATCGCGTCCACAAATTGCGTGCCGGTGACTACAGGATTTTCATAGACCTCGACCACAAGGAAAAGACCATCGAAGTCCTGACCGTAAGACATAGGAAGAACGCGTACAAGAGGGCGAACTAGATTATTTTTCCCCCCCTCTTGGGAGAATGGTTTTTATTGGAATTCCTTGTTTTTTCCTTGTGGAATTTATTAACCTTTGTTGTATAAGTATATATAACAAGATGGCGTCTGGTGTTTTGCATTATCCGCGTTTGGATACGGTCTTGATGGTCGAGTCTTTCATCCAGAATCATGACGGCGAGTTCAAGAAGAGGAGGCTTTGGGAGAGTCTTCCGAAGAGTATGATGTATCAGACATTCAATCTTGTCATAGACTACTTGTTGTATTCGAAAAAGATTTCTATTGACGGTGAGGGAAAGGTAGGGTGGATATACTACCCTGAAAAGGCTGACGGGCGGATTAAGAACAGGGAACTGTTTTGGAAATGAAGGTAAGCTCAAGAATCCAGTTCGCCGACAAGAGAATCCAGAAAGCCTTCCAACAGTTGGAAGACGCTAAAGGCGATGAGAGACGGCTTTTCGACTTACTGGTGCGCGCTTTTGAAGACATTGAGGAGAACGCTTTTTGCGGAATCCAGATTCCGAAAAAACAGATTCCAAAAGAATATCTGAAAAAGTATGGGGTCAGAAACCTTTGGAAATACGATTTGCCAAACGCGTGGAGGCTGATCTACAGCATTGAGAGCAGCCAAGTCATAGTAATATCAATAGTATTAGAGTGGATGGATCACAAGAACTATGAGAGAAGATTCAACTACTAAGACTTCTCATCAATCTTTTCTTTCAGTTCGGAATATTCTTTTTCGGTCATTTCTGGGAATAGGAGGGCGTTATACCCGCATTTGTTGCATTTGTGTTTGTTGAATACTTGTCCGCCCGCAATCGAGTCGACCGACAAGTCGTTGCTAATATCCTTGCTCAGGCATTTCGGGCAGAATTGGAAGCGTTTTTCCTTCATTTCGTTTTTTTAGGTTTATTGTTCTTATTGTTTTTTATGCGTGAAAAGCGTTTGGACAAGACTGTGTCTGGCGGCGGGCTGCCTAATCTTGGCGTGCGCCCGGCTGTTACGCCAAAGTTTTTGGAGGAGTTTCGGGCCCGTATTTCGGGTTTGGGGTGTAAGGATGATGTCAGGGTTTTTTCCCTGATTAAGGCTTTGGTGTCGGAGTCTGGGAGTGTGACAAGGTCTGAAGCCGGGGATTTGGACGACATTTCCCTGGAGAAGTATGTAGTGAAGTGCGGTGAGAATCCGGAGAGTGTTGTGAGGGCTCAAAACCATGCTTTGACAGGTATTTCCCGCGAGATTGAAAAGTATCCGGACTCGTATGAGTGGGAGGGCCGGCGTGGCCGATACCGGATTGCAAGGCACACGTTAAACCAGATTGTGAATGAAGTATTCAACCTGACGCTTCCATTATCGGAAAAAGAGGCTGAACTCAAGAGAAAGCGTGAAGGCCTGAAGTAGTTTTTCACGCCAAGTCTTCTGTTATCAGGTTTGCCGTAATCCTTCCAGAGTCGTAGATTGTCGGCAGTCCTGAGCCTTGTTCCGCCCGTCATTTCCGCGCAGTGTCCGCCAGTGGCGGGATGTGCGTATATCACCAGTTCCACGGCTTATTAATAGGATTGGGGGTTAAATTGTTAGTTATGGCCGGACTTGACGTTCTGACTTCGGAAAACGTTGGTGGAATAGACCTTTTGGCTAGGAGCCTGATAGGTTCTTTGGGTGTTGTCGCGCTTTCTCTTGGGCTTGTGCCGGACACCTACAGTTATCTGGTGGGTTTTTTCGCGTTCATCGGACTCTACACCGCCTTGACCCGCCACTGCCTGCCGTACAGTCTTTTGGGATTCAGCACCGCCGGCAAAAAATGAGTGAAGTAGGTTAACATGCCCAGACCCAAAGTCAAACATCCAGTTCAAAAGCCTTCGCCGGACGCGCTTGAGGATTTGATGCAGGCCGGAGGGAAGAGGATTATAGTTCATTTGGGGAACGTGGGCGAGGGCAATGAGACGGAGGCGCCCGCCGACAAGACGAGGAGGTACGCCAAGTTTTTCCCCGGATTCCAGTTTGTCGGCATTGACTTGAAGGAACTGCCGGAAAAGGACGGGGTAAATTGGATTCAGATTAAGGCGGATTTTTTGGAGGGTTTGGAGAAACTGAAAGACGGGAGTGTGAGCATAATATCTTCTGAAATGGCTCTCGGCTGGAGCGGGGAGGACGGAAAGGGCGTTTATCTGAACAAGAGGAACCAGTATAACCTCGAAGTTTTGAAGCTCGCCAGAAGAAAACTCGCCTCCGGCGGGAAAATCATGATGGTTGTAGGAAGAGGTATGGTTAACGGAACTGTGGAAAAACTGCGTGAATCCGAGTTTGAGGCGGTGGAGACGCGCCCCCTCACTGAAGTCGAATGCAGAAGGACGTACTGGACTAAAACCATGGCTGGAAGCAAGTTGTATCAGATTACCGCGGTAAAGTAATGGTTTTAAGCCCGCGGGTTTAATTTGTTTTGATGAAAAAACTGTTCATCCTGTTTTCCTGCGTAATCGCATTGTCCGTTTTTTCCTGCGGCCAGTCGCATGAGGACAATATTTCAAACTGCGTGAAAACCCACTGCGACCCTCTCCACAAGTATTGCCTTGAAACCCAGTGTCCGCCCGGCCACGCCTGCGGGAGCTGGTGCGGCCAGTTCATCTACGATGAATGCGTCCGCGGATGCAGGAACGTTTACGGACACCAGATAGACGGCGACATAGGATACTGCATAGACACAGTATATTTCCCCCATGCATTGTCGTGCATAAAAAAATGCCGGCCGCTCCAGGGCGGGTTTTGCGAGTCAAACTGTTTTTCCACGGCAAGAGCGCTTATGTGCGAGTGCGTGGCTGATAGGAAGACTGGAAACGGGGAATGCGAGGATTACAACTACCAAAAACTGTGCCTGATGAAAGAGAATTGTAGGACTCACCCGCAAGACTGCGATTGCGCGCATTTCGGCGACTACATTTGCGACATGGAGGGGGCCTACGGCGGACATTATTTTCCGGGCAACTGGGGTTGCACTCCAAGGCCTTCTGGATACTGCGGCGACGGAGTTTGCGCTGAATCCGAGGGGGGGCGGTGCTACAACTGCTTTTCAGACTGCACGACCTGCGAGAGCAACCTGGAAAAGCTTCTGCGGGCGATAATGCGGATACTCTACGGCGGGTAAAAGCCTTATCTTAAGCTCGCTTCATAGCACATTTTCGCCTCAACAAACTTCTGATAATCCTCCTGCGCTTGCGGGCTGTCGCCGGTTCCCGCCTTCATGTGTTCAGACAACTTGCCATATGCGGAAATATAGTCTTGATACAGTTCATTGCTGGTTTTAGTCGAATCGCAGACAGATGGAAATGTCGTGCCGGTTGTTGTGGGAGAGTCGCTCCATGTTCCCGGAAGATGCGCCCACACGAACTTGACGGTATCCTCGCCTGGGACTCCGGTAACCTTGAGTTTCACATAACCGTGCATGCGGGTCTTGACTATGTAGACGTGGTTTTTCACCGCCTGCGGATTGCTCGAATAAACCGCGTCCTGAGGGACGCTTGTTATCTTGCTGAAATCGTGAAGGCCGATGTTTGCGATGTTGTCTTTCATCATGCAAGTCCTAATGCCCGCCCCCTGTATCCTCCCGTTTTCGGCGAACGGAGTCTCCTCCAAATCGCATTCAGGATAGACGTCGCCGGAAGATAGTTTTCCGGAAGAAAAATCCATCAAATCGCCGTGACGTAGCGTGACCTCGCCCGCGGACGCGGCGCCGGCGAACATTTCGACAACAGAGTTGAAGACTGATTTTATGGCGTTGAGTATGCCTTCAAAAAAACCGCCGTCGGCGGAGGCAAAACTCGCGGACAACAAGAGTACTGTAAGCAGGGTGAAAAGTGTTTTCGAATCCATGCTCAAGTATTTATGAACTCCGAATAAAAAACGGTTTTTCGTTTTTGGCCGAAGAAAAACCCCGTTTTTTATACCGTTTAGTACCGTAGTTTTTTTTATGGAGTTTGACGGTTTCACGGCATTCATTTTGGCGGCCGGGATTGTGTTCGCCTCGTTTGCCTCGGCGTTTTTGCTGAAAGTGTTTGCGTGAGGAAACTGAATCCCAAAGACAGGCCTGGAAGAGTCTAAGCCCGGTTTTTCAGGGTTTCAATCCGGCTTTCGGAATTCCGGCTTTAAACCTTGTCTTCTTAATTAATTCTTGTGGACAAGGTTCTGAATGAGGTTTTGGACAGGATTACTCCGTCTAAGGCGGAAAAGGACCGTGAGTTTGAGATAATAGGGCGGGTGCTTGAGATTTTAAGGGAGTTTCCGGTAGACCCGATAGTTGTCGGAAGCACGATAAAGGAGACGGATCTTGCGGGCGACAAGGACATCGACATTTTCATGAGGTTCGACCCCGAAACTTCAAGGCAGGACTTGGAGGGAAAGGGCATTGAATATGGGAAGGCTGTTTTCGAAAAGCTTGGGGTGAAGTGGAGGCTCGACTTTTCGGAGCACCCCTACACTAAGGGGGAGTAT
>DSAL01000027.1 GCA_011380095.1 Candidatus Altarchaeales archaeon | reverse complement strand
TCTTCGCCTTGCCGACATAGTCTAAGAGTATGGATACTGTGAATGGCCCCAGAACTCCGGCTGTGAAGGAGACTGCACCGCGGACTATTGTCCAACCCAGCTCGTTTTTCGTGAACGAGGATATTATAGTCAATGCCGCGAGCATGAAGATTGACGAGTAGGCGAAAACCCTGCGCTGGCCTTTGCTGTCGCTTATCCTGCAAAGGATAAGGGAGGCGAGCGCACCAGTCAATCCAATGTAGCTTAGGAAGGAGCCGTAGGAAAGGCTTGAAGTGAAATAGTAGAATGAGATTAGGGGGAGGGCTATCCAGTCCACACCCTGCCAGAAACCTTCGATTACGAGAAGCGAACGTATTCTCCTTGAAATCTCCCGCATCTTCGAGAACGTGAAGTCTATCTCATGCTCGTATCTTACAAATCCAGTTAAAACAAAAAGAATTAGAGACGCAAAAGACGCCAGTGAGAAAACCATCCTAAATCCCGTGGCGGTGATGAATGAGCCGGCTATGAACGGCATGAAAGTATTCATCAGAGGGTATGAGAGGAATGCTATGCTCGAGTGGAATGCGGTCTTGAACTTGTCGCCCATCCTAAAATAGACGGTATCGTAGGGAAGCCAGAACAATCCGAGGTAGAATCCTTGAATAAGGTTGTAGAGTATTAACAGGGGCAGGTTCTTCACGAAAAAAACCAGGAATAAGTAATTTAATGAGTTGACTAGCAGACCCAGCCTCAACAGCCTGAAGGGCTTGTGTTTTCCCGCAAGCAACACCACCACGCCCCATGACAAGAATCCGGCGGGAAACGCGAACATCAAATCCATATAACTGAAGCCGGCTTCCTGATACAGGTAGAGTAGTGCGAAGGAACCTGCAAACGTGGCTATCGCGGCGATTGCAAGCTGAATCGAATAAAGCCTTTTGAAGCCGATTTGAGAGGCCATGATATAAAACTGGAAACAATAGATAATTAATCCCGGGGCTGTTGAATGTTTTTAAAGTAGATTTAACGGAGTATTCTAATTGTTAGTTCAGGAATGGTTACTGTGGTTGTCGACACCAACCTGTTCATTGCAGGACGCTTCAACACCCAAAGCAGTTCAAACAAAATACTGGACTGGGTGGTAGAGGGGACTGTCAGTGCTGTTTATTCACCGCAAATCAAGGATGAAAACCTTTTTATCCTACAAAAAGTCAATCCACCCCGAGATTTCGTGGACAAGATATTCAAATACTATAACTGCCCCCACAATACTCTTGTGAGACCTAAAAAAAGAACCAGTGCCTGTCAAGACAAGTCGGACAACCGTTATCTTGAGGCCGCGGTAGAAGGTGGTGCGGACTATGTCATAAGCAACGACCACCACCTGCTGGATATTGGAGAGTATTGCGGGGTGAAAATTCTTCGTCCGGGAGAGTTCACGAGAAAAATTCAAAGAAAGGTAGTAGTTGAATAATGGCTAAGTGAATTAACCGGTCTTGGACAAGTATACTGTGGTTGTGGGATAGGCGAATTCTATGTCTTCTGCGTCAAGCTTCTTCTTCAATGCTATGTTGATGGCCTGCTGTGTGTCCATATACTGGTTGTAGTCTGCAGACTTCAAGTAATAGACCGCTTCAAACTCGAGTGCGGATTGCCCGAATTTTTTGAAGTGTGCGCGGTCAAATGTGACAAGCTCCTGTGATTCTATTATTTCCCTCACATAAGATGGAATCAACTCGAGTTTTTCCGTTGGAGTCTGGTATGTCACGCCGAATGAAAAATCAATCCTGCGGTGGGGCATGCGGCCGAAATTGTGGATTCTCACGCTCGTCATCTCCTTGTTGGAGACTACAAGCTCCTCCCCCCTCAACGTCTTCAAACGCGTGGTCTTTATCCCGATCTTTTCGACCGCCCCAAGATCGTCTCCAATAAGGAGGAAGTCTCCGACAGTAAAAGGCTTGTCAAAATATATTGATACCGAGCTGAACAAGTCTTCCAAAACGTTTTGAAGCGCGAGGGCGACCGCAATACCGCCTATCCCCAAGCCTGCGAGAAGTGAAGAAACGTTTATCCCTATGTTGGATAGGAATACGAGTATCGCGAATAATGCCGCCACATACTTTAGGAACATTGCGAGAAAGTGTATTATGGATACGTCACCTTCTTTTTCCTCGAGTTTTTTCTCGACAACCTTGTTCCTGCCAAAATCGACTAGTATCACGACGGCCTTGACGGCATAGATTAATGCAAAAAGAAGCAGGAGTATCCGGACGGAATTATCCAGCAGAAGCGGTGTTTCAACCATCTTCAGGGAGATGAATAGTGAGAAAAACGCAATCAAACCGTTTGGAATTCCGTCAATCAGCGAGGATATGATGTCGTCAAAGTCGGTTTCAGTGGATTTCGCGATTTTCCTGAACCGGAATGCGTTTATTTTTTTGAAAGACCAGAGTATGAGAAAAACCCCGGCAAAAACTGTTAATGCGCTTAAAAACCCGTTCTGCAGAAAAGACAGCCGTATTTCAGGCATTGCAGGATTCTCGAGTAAAGCCATCTCCAGTTAACTATTTGGAGTGCATTTATAATAGTGTAATCTCTAAAACTGACGTCAACCGAACTAAAAACACCACGGTGTTGAAACTGATGGACGTGGAAAAACTGTCTAAACTGGCGAAATCCAAGTTTGACGACGCTCTTTTTGTAGTTGCAAGCAACCGTGAACCATACATGCACGCTAGAACGCCCGACGGCATAAAATGCATTCGGCCGGCGAGCGGGATGGCGATAGCACTCGACTCCATCATGCAGGCTTGCGGGGGAGTGTGGGTGGCGCATGGAAGCGGAAATGCTGATAAAAATGTTGTTGACGAGCGCGACAGAATCGAAGTGCCTGAAGAAGACGGCAAGTATTTTTTGAGAAGAGTCTGGATGAACCGGGACGAAGAGGAGGGGTATTACGACATCACTTCCAACGAAATGTTTTGGCCGCTATGCCATACAGTATACGTGCGGCCGAAGTTTGACTCCAGCGCGTGGAAACAGTATAAAAAAATAAACCGGCGTTTTGCAGAAGCTATACTTGAGGAAATCGGCGATAGGAAAGCTTTCGTCTGGTTTCAAGACTTCCACCTGAGTCTTGCGCCCGCAATGGTCAAGGAAACAAGGCGGGATGTTGTGACAGCACACTTCTGGCATATTCCATGGCCTCAAAACGAGACTTTCAGGGCGTGCCCTTGGAAGAATGAGATACTTGAAGGGCTTTTGGCGAACGATTTGATTGGATTCCACACGAGATACCACTGCAATAATTTCCTTGAAACAGTAGACCGGAATATTGAAGCCAAAACTGATAGGGCGGAGTATTCAGTCTCCTACCGCAGGCACAAGACTTTTGTCAAGCCGCTTCCCATAAGCGTCGACTATGAAAAAATCAGGGGGCTCGCCGAACAGTCGGTCAGGGAAGGCGGGGTGGAGGCACTCCGCAAAAAGCATAGTCTGAGGGGGAAATTCGTGGGTCTTGGAGTCGAGAGGATAGACTATACGAAAGGCATTCCGGAAAAGCTTAAGGCGTACGACCTGTTTCTTGAGAAAAACCCCAAGTATTTGGGAAAGACGGTCTACATACAGTTGGGTTCTCCAAGCAGGATGAGGCTTGAACAATACCGCAAGACTAACGAGGAGATTGAAGAGCTGGTTGAAGAGATAAACTGGCGTTACGGTACGGACGATTGGACTCCAGTAGTATATTCGCCGAAACACCGGGATTTCAGGGACATTATACCATACTATTGTCTTGCAGACTTTTGCGTCGTAAGCTCGCTTCACGACGGCATGAATCTCGTGGCCAAAGAATACATTTCCTCGAAAAATGATTTGGATGGCACGCTACTTCTAAGCAAGTTCACTGGAGCGTTTGAAGAGCTTAAAAGCGCCTTGACGGTAAATCCTTACGACACCAGGCGTTTTGCAAATGTTTTGAGAAAGCTTGCTAAAATGAAGCAGTGTGAAAGGCGCGAGCGGATGGAGTGTATGAGGGAGGCTGTGCGGGAAAACAACATATACACGTGGGCGGGGAATGTCATATCAAACATAAGCAAGTTGAGTTAAGAATATGAAGCACGCTTTGGAGGAATGGGATTTTATTGAATCAAGAATTTTTTCCGGGAAAAAAATCATTCTCCTACTGGATTATGATGGAACGCTCACACATATTGTGGAAAATCCGGGGGACGCCGTGCTTGACGGAAGAATCCGGAGTGTTTTGCGGGAAATCTCGGGATACAAACAGATTGTTTTGGGTGTTTTGAGCGGCAGACGTCTTGCAGACGTTATGGAGCTTGTCGGCGTCAACGGAATATATTATTGCGGAAATCATGGCCTTGAAGTTAATGGTCCTGGAACCGAGTTCATGCTGGAAGAAGAAGATTTTTTCCGCGAAAAAATTTCCAGTGCTGTCGAAGTCTTGCGGGAATCCATGAAAAACCAAGAGGGCGTGTCGGTGGAAGACAAGGGATTGAGCGTAGTAGTCCACTATAGGCGGGCGGTGGAAGAAGATGCGGAGGCCATACAGAGGGTTTTCATGGATTCTGTGAAAAAACATCTTGAATCAGGATTCAGGGTGTGTAAAAACAAGAAGACTTTAGAATTGCTCCCAGACACACAGTATGATAAAGGAACTGCGGTCGTCGAGATAAAAAGACAAGTCGAAAAAGAGGCGGGAGGGGACGTCCGGACAATATATGTCGGGGATGATGCGACTGACGAGGACGCATTCAGAAGTCTTGGGGAAAATGACGTGGGCATAGTTGTCGGACGGGAAAACTCTTGCGCGAAATATTTTTTATTGGACGTTTCCGAAGTCTGGAAATTCCTTGACAAATTGCGCTCAAGCCTTCAAAAGACTATTGAATAAGTCAAGGTAATCGGAAAGTTGGCGCGTCATGAGAAAATTTTTTTTAACATGCTCTCGCCCGTATTCGCCCATCTTTGACGCGCGCTTTTCATCTTCAAGTATTTTAACTATCCGGTCCGCGCACTTCTTGTATTGACGGGGTCCGACGAGATAACCGTTTTTCCCATCGACAACTTGCGCGGGAATCCCGCCGACATTGCTTGCGACAACAGGCGTCCCCTTCCATAATGCTTCGCTGACTGTCAGTGCAAAACCCTCCCTCAAACTCTTTTGTATGACGCAGGCGCTCTGCCTTTGAAGTGCGTTAACCAAAACATCGTTTGTCGCGGAATAAATGAATATGTCTTCGTCCTCCCCGTATTGCCTTAAAATCCGTTTATACAACCTTTCGCTTTCGGGATCGTCCATCGCCATGCCGCCTATCAAGACGAGCCGGCAGTCAGTCTTCTTGCGGACATTCTTGTATACTTTTATAACGCCCTCGGGGTCCTTGAACTTGTCAAACCTTGAAACTTGGGTGATAATCGGCTTGTCAGAGTCGATGCCGGCTTTGGAAAGTATCTTCTCAACCTCAGACTGACGCAGATACTTGTTTTTGTTGGAAAACGGGTCTATTGAAGGCATTATGATTTTTTGGAGTGTGTTGACGTCCTGACGGTAGGCGTCCATCGAAACAATCATACGGTCATAGCAGGAGATGAAAGAGTTCATGTATTCGAAAAGCCTCCTGCCAGTCTTGCTCGGGTGTGACAAGTCTATGTGAAGACGCCATAGCCAAGGTTGTTTTTTCTCATAAAAGTGTATTAATGGCAGGGGCTGGGGGTCGTGGACTACCACCAAGTCGTGGTCTATGTGGGTGAACTTGCTGAAGTTCTCGTTAACGCGCTCATAAATCTTCTTCTTCCGATCCGTCAGGTTTAGGCCCGCCCCCTGCAGGGCATTGTGGAATTTCTTTGTTATAACGAAGAAGTCCGAGTTGCCGTGTAAAATCCTCCATCCAGTATCAATCCCCAAGTCGTTCATTAAAAGCACAAGGCTTGAAAGCAATTCCGCAACACCACCGCCCTGATAGGTCGAGTTGATGTGGAGTATGTGTTTTTCAGACAGTGGCGCCGCCTTTTCAGCCACATCCTCGACCACTTGATCCCCCACAAGATCACGGTATGAATCGATACTAACGTCCATTAGAAGATAATTAGTTTTAATTCGCCTAAAAGTGCGACGGCTTGATTTATTATCAAGAAAAACTTTTGATTTAGTTATGGAAAGGGCGGGATTGGTGGTCGAGTCAGGGGGGACGCAGTGCACTATCAAGGTCACATCTGATGCTGTTGAGACTGGAAGCATCCTCAAGCTTGGAAAGGCTTTCGGAATCGTCACGGGCATGCGTTTCAGCGAGGACGAGAAAGTCGGGGGCCGGCACACGCTGACCGCTGAAGTCCAGGTTTTCGGGGAAACAACTGGAAAAGGAATTAAGGGCATCAAAAAGCCGTTGGAGCCGTACACGAAAGCGTATCCGGCATCCGTTGGAGAGTTGGAGGGGCTTTTGGACTGTCTTGACAAGATTAGTTTCGGGAAAGTCCACGGAACAGATGCCCGCGCGTTCGTGAACGGAGGGGAATACGACAGGCATACTGCCATACTCGCGTCAACCGGCGCCGGCAAAAGCTTTCTCACAGCAAACCTGATAAAGGAATACTCGCTCAAGGGGCTTCCGATTCTGATAGTTGACACGCACGGGGAATTCCAAAAGCTCCTAAAGCAGATGGATGTCGGCGACTCGGTGATTGACGTTCATACCGTCGGAAGACAGAGACAGGGGATGGAGATGTTCACAATCCCGGTCTCGACATTATCATGCCACGACTTCACGCACTTCACAAGCCTCAACGAAAACCAGGTTCACGCCCTCGACATGGTCTTGAACAAGGTCTACAACACGAAAGGCGATAAGTATTCGATGGACGATGTTTTGTCAGCCTGCGACGAGCTCGCCGAAGAAGCTGAAGACAATTCGAAGAAGATTCACGTCGAAACTGCAAACGCCTTGGGAAGAAGGCTTAAGGGAATGGCGCGGAGCTTCAAAAACATTTTCACAGTAGACGGCACAGACATCAACAGTCTTGTCGAACCATACAAGATAACGATCATCGACACGTCGCTCTCAACCCAGGGAGTCCGCCAGAGCGTGGTGTCCTACATCAGCAAGAAACTCTTGGACGGACGCATCAACAAGAAGCATTCGCTTGAAGGCGAGACCGTCGACAATGTCGTATTGTTCGTCGTCGAGGAAGCCCACAATTATGGGGGGGCAAGCCTCGACCATTCCTGCAAAAGACAGTTGCAAAGGATTGCGAGCGAAGGCAGGAAGTTCGGGGTAGGACTTCTGGTCGTCAGCCAAAAGCCCAGCAAAATTGATGAGGAAATCCTTTCCCAATGCAATACGGGAATCTACATGCACATCACAAACCCCCGCGACAAAGACCACATACGAAGAAGCTTCGAATCAATAAGCGACGACATAATCAAAGAACTCGACAGCCTCGATGTGGGCGAATGCATTATCACGGGCGCGATGGTGAAACTACCATTCCTCTTGTGCACGGTCGATAAAATCAACATGCCCGACAAGAAGGAATCCAAACTAAACTTCAAAAAACCAGAAAAAATCAAGACCGCCGGATTTGATTATTAATCTTTCAATAAAATAGATTCTAGAATAAGAACATGGACTTGCACCCGCATGAAATACGGCTTTTGAAGGCAATGGACTGCGAGATGAGTCCGGAGACCGCGGCCGAAAAATCCGGCCTAAACATCGATGCAGTAGCAAGAGCATCGTCTTGGCTTGCCACAAAAGAATTGGTGGAGGTCACAACAGTTGTCGCGGAAGTCGTGAAGCTTGGGGCTGAGGGAGGGGAATATGTTGAAAAAGGACTTCCCGAGCGGCAACTCCTTGAGATCATCGGGAACGGCATGCCGATGGCAGACCTCAAGAAAAAATCGCCGCCTGAACTTTTCGGAATCGGGTTTGGATGGCTTAGGAAAAAGGCCATGATACAGGTGGACGGCGGGGACGTCAAGCCGTTGAACACGAAAGAAACGCTTGACGAGAAATTCCTGAAAACCCTTGCTGAAAAGAAAAAACTTTATGTTAAAGACCTCGACCCCGGATTTCAGAAAGCTTTGCAGGATTTGAAGGGCAGGCAGAACGTAATCCAGATTTCAGAAGAAAAGACTATCACGCTCAAGCCCACGAAAAAAGGGCTCCAGCTTTCAAAGAAGGTGGAGGTTGACGAGCGTGTGGGTGAACTTACACCAGAAATAATTAAAAATGGCGCCTGGAAGGAGAAAGGCTTCAGGCCATATCAAGTTGATGTTTACCAAAAACCGTCGTATCCGGTTCGCGTCCACCCGCTGACGCGCGAGATCCGCAGGATCAAACAGATTTTCGTGAACATGGGATTCCGGGAGATTGAGGGGCCGTTGATTGAGACGGCATTCTGGAATTTCGACGCCCTCTTCCAGCCTCAAGACCATCCCGCCCGCGACATGCACGACACATTCTATCTTGACGGGAAAAACGTGAAGCCCCACGACTACAGCAAGTTCAAGGACGCGGTCGCCAAAGCCCACGAGGACGGTGGCGACACGGGCTCAACCGGCTGGAAGTACAAGTGGAGCGAGGAGGTCGCCAGAAAAATGCTTTTGCGGACCCACACGACCGCAGTCACCGCCCGCGAGCTTTCTAAAGCGAAACCCCAGGACATGCCAATCAAAGTCTTCAGCATCGGGAAAGTTTTCAGAAACGAGGCGGTCGACTACAAGCACCTGCCGGAATTCTACCAGGTGGAGGGAATCGTCGCAGACCCGTCAGTAACTTTCAGAAACCTTCTCGGAATACTTCGGGAGTTCTACGACGAAATGGGTTTCGACAAAATCCGCTTCAGGCCGGGCTACTTCCCATACACTGAAATGAGCGTCGAGCCTGAAGTTTATTTTGAGGAAAAGGGCGAGTGGATTGAATTGGGGGGTGCGGGAATATTCCGTCCGGAAGTCGTCAAACCTCTTCTCGGAGTTGATGTTCCGGTTCTCGCATGGGGTCTTGGACTGGACAGGGTAGTGTCGCTCAAACTCGGACTAAAGGACCTACGACAGCTTTATATAAGCGATTTAGACTGGCTGAAGCAAAACTAGGGTTTAACCCCTCTTTTTCTTTCCGACCCTAAACGCGTAGGCCGGCGTTCCGTCATCAGATAGTATGTGGCCCTTGTCAAGAAGAGGTGTTAGAGAATAATCGTATTCACCGTCCGCTGAACTATTCCTCTTCTTAATCTGGGACTTCAATATTTTCGCGTAAGGCCTGGTCGCCCAGACTGTTCCGCCGGGGACGACCAAGTCAATCATCGCCGAACAAACTTCATGCTCCTGGCCAACATGCTGGTCTTCAGGCATGGAGAATGCCGTGACCACGTTGAAATAGTTTTTTTGGAACGCAAAACCCTTCATCCGCGCGCGCTCCGCATTGAGGACGTCGGAGAAAATGAATTTCGGATTGATGTTAATGAAATTCGGATTTTTATAGTCTTTTGGAAGATCCGGGAGACTGTTTTCCGAATCTTCCTTATCGAGGTATTTTCGCCCGATAACACTCTCCATAACCATTTTTTCAGACAAGGTGTCGTATAATACTGCTGGTTCAGCCCCCATTAAGGCTTCGACAAATTCTATGCCGCTAAGTCCCGTCCCAAAATGCGCGAAGCGTTTTCCCGGAGCCGGAGAAAGCTTGAGCACCACTCCAGCATCGATATTGTATTTTGATTTAGCCGGGGGATTGAAGACTGGCGTAGCGTGGGCGTTGAAGAACTTCAAGGCCTGTGAAAGCCTGAGGAAAGGGGCGGGTTTGGCGCTCATGGCCTGCGGGAAAATCTCTTCGAACTTGCGTGTATAGCCTTCGGGAAGCTGTTCGCCCTCGACAAGACCGTATTTCCTCGCTTCAGGAGGTCCGTTCAGATAGAGTTTCCGCATCTTCTTGTCGGGGTCGAGGTTTTTGGTCGCCATCAGTATTGTTTTTAGGGATTGTATGCTAAAATAAAG
>DSAL01000010.1 GCA_011380095.1 Candidatus Altarchaeales archaeon | reverse complement strand
GAAACTTGCCGCCGGCGTGACGCTCAAAAAGCCTTGCGGCTTTTTGGCGCGCCAGAAAATCGAAGATTTTCTGAGCGTTTGAACACGCGACACCAAAAAGAAAGAAACTTGCCGCCGGCGTGATTTGAACACGCGACACCCAGGTGTCCGCGCAGCGGAGCCAAAAAATGACTCCATTTTTTGCGCTTCAGCCTGGTGCTCTCCCGAGCTGAGCTACAGCGGCAAACTGGAGATCCAGTTTACAGATCGTGTCATTTCGGCTTCGCCTCAATGACACATAATAAAAAGGTGAATCGTATAAAAAAAACAGGGTATCTACAAGATTTGGACTTTGGTTCCGAATGCTTGTCCCGGAAGCCCACGCTCGAATTTGGCTATCACGTTCCCCTTGTTGCCGTGGACTCTTGTGATTTCCCCGTTTATCTTGTTTCCGCCGGGCGTAGTCCACTCGACCTTCCTGCCTAAAAGGGCTTTCACGTCATCCTTGTTCTTGGTTTCCTCTATCTCCAAGACTATCTGGTTCGGCTTTTGCGTGCGCGCCCCACTCCTGTAGTTTGATATGACTGCTTCCATTTTATTTTAACCTGAATCTTACGGGTTCGTTTATATGAAAATCAAGGTTATAAATGAGCGTTTTGATTTATAGTTGTCTAAAACTAATTAGGTGGGTGCTGATTCAAAGATGAAGGAAGTTCGTTTTCACGGCCGCGGAGGACAGGGTGCTGTCACAGCGGCTAAGGCTTTTGCCGAAGGAGCTTTGGTTGAAGGAAAATTTATACAGGCTTTTCCGGAGTACGGTCCAGAAAGGATGGGCGCGCCGGTGAAGAGTTTCACGAGAATAAGCGATGGCATGATCCACGTTCATTCTCAGGTTCAAAACCCCGAGATTGTGGTGGTCTTGGACGAGACGCTTCTTGACATCGTTGACGTTACCGAGGGAATTTCAGGAAGTAAGATTGTGATAGTCAACACCAAGCAGAGTCCTGCGGAAATACGCTCGAAAATCGGTTTGACCGGCGGGAAAGTTTATGCTGTCGACGCCTCCAGGATATCGATTGAAACGATTGGGCGCGACATGCCTAATACTCCACTTCTCGGAGCGCTCGTAAAGGTGTCCGAGCTAATAGGGCTGGAAAGCCTCATGCACTCGTTCAGGGAAGAGTTCGGGAAAAAGTTCAGTGAGAAGGTTATTGAGGGAAACATTAATGCGATGAAAAGAGCTTATGAGGAGGTGGTGGGGGAATGAGTGATGTCAAAGAAAAGTCTTGGAAGGAGATTCCAAGAGGTGGTCTTATTCTTGAGGCCGGAAACGCCCAGGAGTATTTGACTGGAGGATGGCGTAGCAAAAAGCCGGTTTGGATGAGCGATAAATGCATACACTGCATGACCTGTTGGATATGCTGTCCGGACGCCTCGATCAAGGTTAAGGACGAGAAGGTTGTTGGAATAGACTACGAACACTGCAAGGGGTGCGGAATCTGCGCCTCCGTCTGCCCTGTAAAGGACAAGGCGATAAAGATGATTAGGGAGGGGGAGAAAGATGAGTGAGAGAAAGTATCAGGCGTTGATGGGCAATCATGCAGCGGCGCACGCAATGAGGCAGATAAACCCGGACGTAGTTCCAGCATATCCAATAACTCCGCAGACCGCTTTGATGCAGAAGTTTTCGGACTTCTACGCGGACGGGGATGTTGACAGTGAAATGATTTTGGTAGAATCCGAGCATTCCGCGATGAGCGCTGCAGTCGGAGCGTCCGCCGCAGGCGCGCGTGTTATGACTGCGACTTCCGCAAACGGCCTTGCTTTGATGTGGGAGATAGTGTATATCGCGGCTTCAAGCCGGCTTCCGATTGTTATGACGGTCGTGAACCGGGCTTTGAGTGGCCCCATCAACATACACTGCGACCACTCCGACACTATGGGGACTCGTGATTCCGGGTGGATACAAATTTACTCCGAGAACGCTCAGGAGATATATGAGAATGTAATCCAGTCAGTCAGGATTGCAGAACACCCCGATGTCCTGCTCCCTGTCATGCCGACCATGGACGGCTTCATCATAAGCCACGGGATGGAAAGCGTATACTTGTTTGAAGACGAGGAGGTCAAGGATTTTGTCGGAGAATACAAGCCTAAGAGAAGTCTTTTGGATGTTGAAAGCCCCATAACGTTCGGGCCCCTCGACCTGCCGGACTATTATTTCGAGCACAAGAGGCAACAGGCGGATGCCATGAAGAATGCTTTAAAGGTGATCCAAGATGTGGGCAAAGAGTTTTCACAGAAGTTCGGTACCAAAGAGTACGGATTGACTGAGGGATACATGCTTGATGACGCGGAGATTGTTGTAGTCGGATTAGGCTCGACCTGCGGGACTCTTAGAACGGTTGTCGACAAGCTTCGTGAAGCAGGAGTCAAGGCCGGACTTTTGAAAATCAGGGTATTCCGCCCTTTCCCGCTTGACGAGATAAGGGGAAAGCTTTCAAAAGCCAATGCGATAGCGGTCTTGGACAGGGCAGACTCCTTCAATGCCGTGAGCGGGCCATTGTATAGTGAGGTCAAAGCGTCATTATACGGTGAAGTGAACACGCCAATCGTAAACTACATCTACGGTCTTGGAGGACGTGACATTACGCTTGAAATGCTTGAGAAAGTTTACAGGGATTTGGGCAGAATAACACAAAAGGGTGAGGCAGAACAGGAATTGACTTATCTTGGAGTGAGGGACTGAAAATGGCGAACCTAAAAGAGTTGACTAAAAAGAGGGATATTATAACTCCAGGCCACAGGATGTGCGCCGGATGCATGGCGCCTGTTGTGGTAAGACAGGCTTTGAACGCCGTCAAAACTCCGGTAGTCGTCGGGTCGGCGACAGGATGCCTTGAGGTTGCGACAACAATCTACCCGTATACAGCGTGGAACTGCTCTTTCATACACAATGCTTTCGAAAATTCGGCGGCGACCATTTCCGGAGTCGAAACAGCATACCGTGCCTTGAAGAAGAAGGGGAAGATAAAGGATGAAATAAAATTCATCGCCATGGGCGGCGACGGCGGGACGTATGATATCGGACTTCAGTCTCTTTCCGGCGCAATGGAGCGGGGCCACAACATGGTCTACATCTGCTACGATAATGAGGCTTACATGAATACTGGAACACAGCGTTCTAGCGCGACGCCGATGGGGGCTTCAACGACAACTGCTCCGGCAGGCAAGAAGGTTCCGGGAAAAACGGTTTTCCAAAAGGATTTGACGGGAATCATGGCTTCACACAGGATTCCGTATGTCGCGCAGGCTTCTCCGCACAACTGGCATGACCTGATAGCGAAGATGGAGAAGGCTTTGGAGATTGACGGACCGTGCTTTTTGAACATTATCTCTCCGTGTCCAAGAGGTTGGATGACCAAGACTGAGGACGGAATCATGATGGCGAAACTAGCGGTCGAAACATGCTTTTGGCCGCTCTATGAGGTTGAGGACGGACGCAGGTGGAAAGTCAACTACAAGCCGTCCGAGAAAAAGCCTATAACCGATTGGATAAACATTCAGGGACGGTTCAAACACCTGCAGAAGCCGGAAAACAAGCATATTGTCGAGAGGATGCAGGAGAAAGTCGACCGCGACTGGAATGACTTACTTAAAAAAGAGGAGTGCCTTTCCAAATAAGTAAGTCACGCCATTGTTTTTAAGTGAGATGTGTTTATATATAACGCTTCCGTCCTAGACGGTGGTTTCACAATAGGGGTGAATTTTTTATGATGGAGACTTTAGTTCAGGAGGCAATCAGTCAGGCAAGGGGCGTGTCAAGCCAACAGTATTCTGCAGGCAAACCCGCTTTGTCTGAAACTGATGAGGAGTTGATGCGCATTGTTGAGGGAATCAAAACTTCAATAAAAGTCGTTGGATGCGGTGGAGCAGGATGCAACACCATTGACAGGCTCCTCGAAATGGGAGTTGAAGCCGGAGAGGTGGTGGCGGTAAACACTGACGCACTGCATCTTCTGCATTCAAAAGCCCATAAAAAGATTCTGATAGGAACCAGTATCACCGGCGGAGTCGGAGCAGGAAACGATCCGGAAGTCGGAGAACAGTGCGCTGAATCAGACATTGAAAAAATCTCGGCGACCCTGCAGGGCGCAGACATGGTATTCTTGACTTGCGGTCTTGGAGGGGGAACCGGAACAGGTTCAATACCGGTAGTCGCTGAAGTCGCGAAAGACCTGCAAGCCCTTGTTATCGCAATCGTGACTCTTCCATTCACGGTTGAGGGAAGGATACGGGCTGAAAACTCTTTGAAGGGATTGAAGAAGCTCAGGAAATACGCTGACACCGTAATCGTAATCCCAAACGACAGGCTCTTGGACATTGCGCCAAACCTTCCGCTAAACGCAGCCTTCAAAGTTGCGGACGGCCTTCTGGCAAACAGCGTGAAGGGGATTACCGAGACTGTTACGAAAAGCGGACTCGTCAACCTCGACTTCGCGGACATCCGCGCTATTATGGCGGACGGCGGAACAGCGATGATAGGCCTTGGAGCTTCGACGAAAGACTCGAACCTAGACGGCAGAGCCCGCGAGTCAGTTGAAAAAGCGCTTGAATCCCCGCTTTTGGACACGGACATAAGCAACGGGCAGGGAGCTTTAATCAATGTTGTGGGAAGCCGCGACATGACTCTCGCGGAAGCCGAAGAGATAGTGAAGATGGTTGCCGAGCGCATAAGTCCTGACGCGGAAATCATTTGGGGAGCCCAGATTGACGAGTCTCTCGACCGAAACATAATACAAACACTCGTCATGATATCCGGTGTAAGCATTCCAGGATACGAGGAGGCGCTTGAGGACCGTGTCGAGCAGAAGGGCATAGACCATCTTGAGATGGGGTTGAAATCCATTTAAAGACTTTAAGTCTCTAAAAACCCCTTCTTTTTTATTCTTGTCTTTTATTTAATTCCTACCAATCCGTTGGGATAATAATATGGGAAGACTAAACATAGCGTACTGGATAAGCGAGACTCGCAGGATATTGCGCTTGACCAGGAAGCCTAAGAAAAGCGAGTTCCAGGAGACGGCGAGAGTATGCGCAATCGGCATAATACTTCTCGGCGTCATGGGGTTCACGGTATTTTTGATTTCCCGCATAATCTAGGAGAAGGCAATCGCGTTTAAATAGTTTCCCAACCTATATGGAACACTCAAAAATTCAAGATTCAATAGAAAATGCCGATCTATGCCGTTAAAGCAACTGCGGGACAGGAGCGCGTTGTAGCGGAACTCATGTACCGTGAAGCAAACGCCCACAAAGACAAAAACAGGGCGGAGGGAAAAGAGATATATTCAATACTCTACACGACAGGCCTTAAGGGATATGTTCTTGTGGAAGCAAACAGGCCCGCGGTCGTCGGAGACCTTGCAAGAGACACGCCAAAAACAAAGGGCCTCCTGCTCAAGGAAAAGGGGAATATCGAGAGTGCCGGGGAAATCCCGATAAGCGACCTTGAAGAAACCCTCGTGCCGACGCCGGTCGTAACCGAAGTTGAGCGCGGGAACCTTGTGGAACTTATTGCGGGACCGTTCAAGGGGGAGAAGGCGCGTGTGGCAAAGATTGACGAGGACAAGAACGAGATTACGGTCGAACTGATTGAGGCTGCAGTTCCGATTCCAGTAATCGTGCGCGGCGACGACCTGAAGATTTTGAAGACTGAGAAGGAAGATGAGTGAAAGGATAAAGGCTGTTGTTGATGCGGGCGCGGCAAGCGCAGGACCGCCATTGGGGCCGTCTCTTGGACCTCTTGGAGTTAACGCCGGCGAAGTGGTAAAGCAGATTAACGAGAAGACTGCTTCATTCAAGGGAATGAAGGTTCCAGTAGAGGTTATTGTGGACACTGCAACCAAAAAGTTTGAGATAGTTGTCGGAAGCCCGCCGACGTCATCACTAATATTGAAATCAGTCGGCCTTGAAAAGGGAGGTGGAAGCGACTGGGTCGGGGACTTGAAGATGCCCGCCCTACTTCAAATTGCAAAAGACAAGATGGGTTCCGTTCTTGCCAAAGACTTGAAGTCTTCCGTCAAAGAGGTTGTCGGAACCTGCCAGAGCCTGCGTATCACAGTAGAAGGCAGGAAGCCAAAACACTTCATCGAGGAGGTGGAGTTGGGTCGGCTTGACAAGGTAATAAGCGGTGAGACTACTGAGATGCCTGAACCTATCGTTCACGTTGAACAGAAGGTTTCCATAGTCGGACAGACCAAGAAGGAGGAGGGGGAGGCTCCGGTCGAGGAGGCCAAGGCCGCTGAAGTTAAGACTAAGGACGGGAAGGCCGAGAAGGGTAAGGAGGACAAGAAGCCTGATGCTGGCGGAAAATCTGCTGAAGGCGGAAAGACCAAGAAGTAAACGTTTATATACGATTATTGAGTATCATATTAGAGCCCGTTTCACCAGGCCGCTTTTGGTTTGGGAGGGAGTTTCAACATGGAAGAAAAGAAGTTACTGGAAAGTTTGAAGGCGATTTTAAAGGGTGATGCCAAGAAGAAGTTCAAACAGACTGTAGAGTTGAACATAAATTTTACGGGCGTCAATGTCGAAGGACCTCAAAAGATTAACGCCAATGTGAAGCTTCCGAAGGGGCGTGGAAAGGATGTTGAAATAGGTTTTTTCGCCGACGGCGACATGAATGTTCGGGCTAAAAAGATTTCAAAATACGTTTTGGGCAAGGACGAGATTGAGGAGTACGCCAAGGACAGGCAGAAGATGAAGAAGTTCGCGAACGAATGCTATACTTTCGTCGCTCAACCAGACTTAATGCCGGTTATCGGTAAAAGCTGGGGTGTGGTTCTCGGACCTAGGAACAAGATGCCTCAACCGATTCCGGGAAACGTCGACTTGGAGCCGATAGTGAAACGGCTTAAAGACAGTGTGAAGGTCAGGACTAAAAAGACTCCGTCACTTCATGTCCCAGTTGGGACTGAAGAAATGAGCGCCGAGGATTTGGCGGAAAACATAAATGCCGTCGTCAACGAAGTAATGAAGGTTGTTACTGAGGAAAACATACGAAACATGTATGTCAAAACCACGATGGGGAAGGCGGTGAGGATATGGTAGCGTCTTGGAAGGAGCAGTTGGTCGGGCAGGTCGGCAAGAACCTGAAAGATTACGGCGTCTGCGGGGTAGTTGACATTACTGGCGTTCCTTCAAAACAGTTCCAGCAGATTAGGAAGACTCTGGGAAACGACGTTAAGGTTGTTATAGGAAGAAAAAGACTTCTTCAGATGGGTTTAGACGAAAACGGCGTGAAAAATCTTGACGATTATCTTAATGGTTCTGTAGGTCTCGTGTTCACGAACCTCGACCCATTCCAGCTTGAACGCAAACTTTACAGTTGCATGAGCAGTGCTGCCGCTAAACCAGGCCAGATTGCTCCAACAGACATTGTTATAAACGAGGGCGACACCGGGCTTCCGGCAGGGCCCGTTATCGGCGAGATTCAGGGAGCCGGGATTAAGGCGAAGATTGAGGGCGGGAAAATCATGATTTTGAAGACTTCCACAGTCGTCCATGCAGGAGAGCCGATATCCGACAAGATTGCGCCGGTTTTAAAAAGACTTAACATAGAGCCGATAAAAATCATGCTTAAACTCGCTGCGGCATACGACGGCAAGACCGTGTACTCGGGCGACGTGTTGCACATTGACGCGGAAGAAGTGTTCGGCAGATTCATGCTGGCCCACCAGATGGCGTTCAACCTAGCCTACAACGCCGGCTACTTCACGAAACACACTATCCTGCTATTATTGCAGAAGGCGTTCATGGACGCTTTGAACCTCTCGCTTAACTCCGGGATTATAAACAAGGAGACTCTTCCAACATTCCTATCTAAGGCGAACGCTCAGGCGAAGGCCTTGAAAGCGCTTGTCCCAGACGAGATAAAGAGTGGATTAGTGGAGGAAAAGCCTCCTGAAAAAACCCCGACGGGTGAGGACGCGGTTGGAACTGTTGAAGAGAAGGCTTCAGAATAGTTTTTTCGTCAGAATAGTTTCAGCCTCTCCATCTCTTTCCTTATTTCTTCGGGAATCTCGCTCTTCTTTTCTTTCACCGGCTGGTTCAAGGCGATTTTATATGCGTCGAACGCCGCGATAACGCTAACGCTCGTATTTAGTATTATTCCTGAAGGCTCGTGCACGCCTAATGCGATTAATGCCGTCGAAAACTCTAAAAAGATGAATGTTATCCCCCTCGCCCATCTTTTAAGGTATATCTGTCCGAGGCCGGCCAGAAGAATTGATAGCAGTGCCGCAAATATCGCGCGCTTGTTCATGATTAAATAAGAGAGTCCTATTCTATAAAGCAAAAATGAAGATTACGCTTGACTTGCGAAAGTCGATTCCGGAGAACGCGCAAGAGTATTATGAGGGAGCGAAAAAGGCGAAGCGCAAGATTCCCGGACTGGTGGAGGCTTTGGAGAGGAGTGGACGGGAGCTTGAGGAGTTGAGTTTGAGTGGTGCCGCCGAGGTTGAAACCCAGGTTTTAGAGAAGAGGCGGGCTCGAGCCTGGTTTGAGAAATTCAGGTGGTTTTACAGTTCAGAAGGCTTTCTGGTTATTGGCGGGCGGGACGCCACCACAAACGACATTCTCGTAAAAAAACATTTGGAGGCGGACGACGTCGTCTTTCACGCAGACATTCAGGGCGCCCCGTTCTTCATCGTGAAAAATCCTGATGGCGTGGAGGTGCCTGAAAATACTTTGCGCGAGGCTGCTGCCGCCGCCGCAAGCTATTCCCGCGCCTGGAAGAATGGCTGGGCGTCTTGCAACGTTTATTACGTCAGTCCGGAGCAGGTTTCGAAGAGTCCGCCCGCCGGAGAATACCTGCCTAAAGGCGCATTCATGATTTACGGCGAGAAAAAGTGGTTTAAGAATACGCCGGTGGAGGTGGCGGTAGGATTTCAGGATGTCGAGCCGCACGTGATTGGAGGTCCAAAGTCCGCTGTTAAAGTCAGGGCAATAGCATATTCGGTTGTCGTCCCAGGCGATGAGAAGGCGGGCGTATTGTCCAAGCGGATTGCTAAAGCCTTCAAGGAAAAGGGGTGTGAAGAATTCAGCCTCAACGACATCCAATACTTCATTCCGGGCGGCGAGGGAAAATTGAGTTGATTACCTGAATACTTTTTTCCGGTAGTATTTCAACTCTTCGATTGACTCTCTTATGTCGTCGAGCGCACGGTGCGTGTTCTTCTTCTCGAACGGCTTGACTTTAGGACACCAGTTGTACGCCAGCTCTTTTACCGTGCTTACGTCAATGTTTCGGTAGTGCAGGAATGCTTCGAGTTTGGGCATGTGGATTTTCATGAAATAGCGGTCCATGTGGATGCTGTTGCCGCACAAGAGTGCTTCACCCGGCTTCGCGTGTTTTCTTATGAATCTGAGTGTCTTTTCTTCCGCGGATTTCACGGTATCCCCTGATTTCCTGGACCGCCCGATTAGTCCGGTTTCCGTGTGGGTTCTAGTGTTCCACCCGTCCATGGATTTCAGGATTCTGTCGGACTGGTGGACTGCGATGACGGGTCCTTCCGCGATTACCTTCAGGTTCTTGTCGGTTACGATTGTCGCAATCTCCAAAACCCTGTCTTTGAAGGGGTCGAGGCCCGTGAACTCCATGTCCGCCCAAACGAGCTTGTAAGAGGTTTTTTTCATTTTAGAAAGTATTTTTTGTTTGCAAGCATTAGGGAGGAGATTAAAAAAACAAGCATAATCCAAAGTGGGTTATAGAATCCAAGGTATGCTAAAAGCAGAAGTGTTGCGGCGGCAAGTATCGGGGGAACGTACCTTTCACCGCCCCGAATCCTGAGGTATTGGACGCTCAACGCAAGAACCGGAAGCGAGAGTATCAGGATGATTTGAGAGACCAAGACTAGTATTAGTGAGAGCGAGAGGAATATTCTTATCCCGCCGGCTATGTCGTCTCCGAATCCCAGAAGGCCGTATGGCTTTTCGCTTAGGAAGAGGAGTAGGAAGAGGAG
>DSAL01000038.1 GCA_011380095.1 Candidatus Altarchaeales archaeon | reverse complement strand
TGTTAGTACCATAAACCTTGGATTTGCATGAGGGACAAGTAACCGGAATTTTAGCATATCTAGTATCCCAGGCATATCCACAATTAATGCATTTCAACCTAAATCTTACTATTTTTTGTGAAACCATCCTCTCAATTAATGATTATATTCTGTCGTGGTCGTCTTCTATTCTTATGATGTCGTCTGGTTCGGGTGTGCTGACCTCGAGTATCTTGAGGTCAGTGATTGCTTCCACCCGGTGTTTTTCGCCGGGTTGTATTGTGATACAGGCGCCAACGGATAGTTCTTGTGTCTGGTTTTTGAGCGTGAACAGCATTTTGCCTTCGAGGACGCACATGGTTTCTTTTTTCTTTTCATGGTATTGTAGTGAGAGTCTTGCGCCTTTTTTGACTTCGAGGATTTTTCCTATGTATTCGTCTTCGAGTGCGAAGTGTAGTTCCCTGCCCCAGGGTTTTTCTATGATTTCTGGTGTTTTTACGTCCATGTGGTTTAGGGATAGGTGGTGGTGGTAAAAAAACTTATAGAAGTATTGTTTTCAAAAGTATCCCAACAGTAAGTGATGCTATCATCATTATGGCTGTTGATTTTAGGGTGTCGCGTAAACCGAGTTCTTTGAATAGTACCACGTATGTTGCGATGCAGGGGAAGTAGACTGCGAGTATTGTGCAGGCGAGTGTTAGTTGCATTGCGGTCATGCCGAGGGGTGCGAGCATTCCGACTGCCACGTCTTTTCGTATGAATCCGATTATTAGTGCGAGGACTGCTTCTTCGGGTAGTCCGAATAGTTTGGACATTATTGGTCCGAATATCCTGCTGATGTGGTTGATGAGTCCGCTGACGTAGGTCAGGTTGATGAGCAGGACTCCCCCTAATACGTAGGGTACTGCTTCGGTGATGAAGTATTTGACGCGCATCCATGTTTTTTTGAATGTGGATTTTAGGCTGGGCATCCGGTATGGGGGGACTTCCATGATTGTTTCCGGGGTTTCGCCCGGAATAATTTTTGAGAGCGTGAATCCTATCGTGATGTAGAGGGTTAGGAGTGTCGCGTATACTATCGCCACGTATCTTATCCCATAGTTTAGGAGTAGTCCCGTGATTATCGCGTTTTGCGCAAGGCAGGGTATGCAGATTGCGAGGAGGGTGGCTGCGATGAATCTTTGTTTGTCTGATTCGAGTATTCTGGTGGAGAGCATTCCCGGAACATTGCATCCGAGCCCGAGTATTGAGGGGACTATTGCCGAACCGTGGAGTCCGATCCTGTGCATTAGCGTGTCCATTAGTGTGGCGAGGCGCGGCAGGTATCCTGAGTCTTCTAAAAGGCTAAGGACTGTGTAGAATAGTATTACGAATGGGAGTACCATCGCTAGGGGCACGTAGAGTCCGGTTGTGAGGACTCCGAGGGATTCGACGAAGTCTTCGCCTGTTCCTAAAAGTATTTCGTGGACTGTTCCCGCGGGGAAGAATCTTTCCACTGTTTCTCGGATGAACGGACCGTAGTAGTCGTAGAATATTGGGTCTATCAGTTCCTCGATTATGAAGTTTCCGGCGTTGATTATGAAAAAGAAGCTTAGTGCGAGCACTGCCAGCGCGATTGGTATTCCTGTTTTGGGGAGTATTGACGCGTCTTCGAGTTTTTCTTTTAGAGTGTGGTGGAGGTATTCGAGTTGCTGGACGTCTGACACTATTTCTCCTATTTCTATCCAGCGTTCGGCTTCGGTTAGTTTTTTCTTTTTCACTGGTTTTGTTTTGGGCATTGCTTCGACGAGTTCTTTGATTCCTTCTCCTGTGACGCCGACTGTGGGGATGACTGGGATGCCGAGGTGTTGTTGGAGTTTTTCCACGTCTATGTTTACTCCCAAGTGTCTTGCATCATCCCACATGTTGAGTGCGATTATCATGGGTTTTTCGTGTTCGAGGAGTTCGAGCGTCAGGTAGAGGTTGCGTTCGAGGTTTGTCGCGTCTATCACGTTTACTATCAGTTCTCCTTGCTGGAGCATGTCGTTTGCAACTTGTTCTACTTTTACTGTTGCGTTTAGCGAGTAGGTTCCTGGAACGTCCATGAGTTTTGCCTCGCTTCCGAGGTAGGGCATCTTGCCTTCGCAGTATGTGACGGTTGTGCCAGGGTAGTTTGAGCAGACCACATGTACTCCCGTGAGCCGTGAGAATATCGCGCTTTTGCCTACGTTGGGGTTTCCCATCAAAAGGATTTTCATTTTTCCGCTGGATTGTGCCTTTATTTTTTCACGAATATCTTGTGTGCTCGTCCGCGTCCGATTGTGAGTGTCGTGTTGTGCGTTTTTATGACGATTGGGCCGCCTAATGGTTCTCTTGCGATTACCGTTAGTTTTGAGCCTTCTTTTAGGCCCATGGATCGGAGTTGGCTTTTCATGCATTCACCTCCTTCCAGCTTGTGCACTATTGCTGACTCCCCCTTTTTCAGATCAGACAAGTTATCCATGTAGGTGTTCCTAACTATTGTGTGTTAGGTTGGTAATATACTTTTACCTAAAAGTTTTAGGAAAAGTTAGGTAAATCTAACTATTATGTAAAAAAATAGTGGTTGGAGTGTGTTCACTCCACCAGTTTTATCGCCTGCACAGGGCATGCGGAAACGCACGCGTTGCATGCAATGCAGTTTTGCGGGTTTGCCGCCTTGCTTTTGGGCCCTGCGCCGGTTTCCTCCATCGCCAATACCTTGGGTTCTGCCGGGCATACGGGAACGCAGGCTCCGCACCCAATGCATTTTTCTAAGTCAATTTGTGGCTTCATTTTTTCACCTGGGATTTATTTTGAACTTCAGCTTAAAAGTTAGACCCTACTTTTTGAAGTCTTCTATTGCTTTGACAACGAGCTGAGTGTACATGAGGGATGGCCCGCCCCCCATGAGAGCCGATACGAAGCAGGTTTCCATTATCTCGTCTTCTGTTGCGCCAGAATCGAGCGCGTTTTTCACATGATACGCGATGCACCATTTGCAGTGGCATGCGATTGAGAGCGCGATTGATATCAGCTCTTTCGTCTTGTGGTCTAATACCCCTCCTTTTTCGGTTGCTTCCATGAAGCTTCCGAACGCCTTCATCTGCTGCGGGTATTTTTGCGAAAGCGTCTTCAACGAGTTTCCGACTTCTCCTAAAACCTTGTTCATATCATCCATATTTTTTCACCTATTGTTTTTTCGTCTTCTTGCATGTGTGCTTGCCGGTCCTGCAGTATTCGCTGAACCTGTCGATAAAGCATGGGTTGTCTGCAGCCTCGACAAATCCGACGAACTTGGTCAGTTGGGCGAGGGTTTGTGGGGAAAGATCGTGCTCTATCTCGCAGGCGTCGCAGGTCGCAGTCTTCTCGTCCACCTGCAGTATCCTGAAGAATTTTGTGAGCGTGTCGTGCCGTGTCTTAACCGCCCTTGCAGACTGCTCTCCCGTCTGCGTCAACTGTATCGGCGAGTAGGGCTCGTGATTTATCAGGCCGAGTTTTTTCAGTTTGACAAGCATTTCAGAAACGCTTGGAGTCGAAACCCTAAGATGTCTTGAAACATCCTTCGACCTCGCATAACCCTTCTGTTCGGATAGTATGTAGACTGCTTCGAGATAGTCCTCAACACTCTTAGAATAATTTGTAGGCATACCTAACAGTAATGGGATGCAGGCATAAAAAAACAAAAAGTATTAAGCGCAGAATCCATATTGTTTAAAAGGGTGTTTTCCAGGTGGACAAGTGGCGGACCGTTTTTTGGAGTTGGTTTTGGTTTTTTCCGGAGTCCTAATCTTCAGAAGCCTTTGGACTATTATGGACAGCATCCCGATTTTTAACGAAACATACATGCACCTGACATTTTTGGTTGCGGGCGTGGTTCTTTCGATTTTCGCGGTGCACGGGCTTTCCGGCAAGTGTTGAGGGGGAGTGTGGTTTTAATAGATTCAGCCAAATGGTATTAACATGAAGTTTTTGCCCCCGGTTTTTGCCGGAATCTTTTTTGTTTTGGGATGCTGCTGCATGCCCCCTGCGCCCGACTCTGGCGCGACAACAACATCCACAATATCGGCGTCCGCCGCAGACGAATTCACGTTGGAGGAGATTAAGACGGGCCGCGCGCTGGAATGCTCGTTCACTAACGCAATCGACAACTGGGATTGGACGTATAAAACCGTTTATCCCAAAGTCCGGGTCGAACATAAGAGAAATGAGGATAACACCCAGATCTACACGGTTTTGGGCGATGTTGAGGCCATAGACTGGAAGGGCTGCCGGCCGGAAAGCGAGGAATGTTTTGACGTGGAATTCACTGAAATGTATTTGATGATGGAGGAAGTGCCCCGCTACATGCAGGGGCAGGTACAGTCCAACATATGGTATAAGACTCCGCTTTTCCATGATTTCGGGGATTTTGACATAGTAATGCCAGAGGCATTAGTCTATTACATCCATTTTTTTGAGAAGGCGAGTGCGCAGTCTGATGAAGTGTCCGTCACATGCCGGTGGCTTTCAAGCATATCTGAAAGCGAATTCACATTACCGTTTGGAGTGACGCCACTGGAAGTGCCCGAGCCGTGAAGGCATTTGTAAAAAAACAAAACACATTTTGGATTTTATGCAGGCGGTTTCAGAAGTTCAGCCGGTTTATGCGGTCTTTTTCACGGATTGTATTGTGAACGCGATTATCCCGCCGATCAGCGCTGTCGCCAGCTGGAGCACCCCCATTGTCGTCAAGAATATTTTCGGGAGGATTCCGGCTGAATGCAGGATGAATGCTGACGTGAAAAGGAATAAGGTCTTGGCGAGTGCGCCCGCGATTAGCGTCCTGAATCTTCCGACGCCGTTTTCCAGCCCGAGTTTTTTGAACGAGTATACGAGGATTGTGTTGCCGCACCAGATGAACGGCATCATGTAAACCAAGAATAGTGTGAAGGGGCCGAAGATTAAACCGCGGGCGAGGACTCCGACGCTTGGGAGTAGTATGATGGGGAGTAGTTTTTGGTTTTTGAGGTTGAGTGCTGCAAGTATCAAGGCCGCGTTGACGAGGGCTCCGACAAGCATTTGCGGATGACCGAACGCAAAAGGGACGAGTAACGCGAGCATGGAGTATGCGATGAGCTCGAGATTTTCTTGAACGTTGCTCAACCCGTATTCCGTCTTTTCCCAAAGACTGTTTTTGTAAAAATTCATCTTCCCTATTATTGTATTTTTGAATGAATATATATAATAGTTGCCTTGCAGAAGTTTGTGGGGGTTGATGATGGCGAAGATTGATGACATACTCGCGAAATACGATTCAGCGCACGAGCTTATCGACATGCTCGAAGACATCCAGGCCGAGTACGGGTACATTTCTGAAGAGAACATGCGCAAGGTCGAGCAGGACTTAAAGATCCCGCTAGTCGACATATACGGGGTCGTCACATTCTACTCCGCATTCAAGCTCAAGCCGTCGGGCAAGCACACCATCAAGGTTTGTACGGGAACGGCGTGTCACGTGAAAAAGTCCGATTCACTGAAGGAGCATTTGATGAAGGCGCTCTCAGTCAAGGAGGGTGAGACGACAAGCGACGGCAAGTTCACGCTTGAATTGGTCAACTGTATTGGAGCGTGCGCAAAATCCCCGGCCATGATGATAGATGAAAAGGTTTACGGCGAGCTTACCGCGAAAAAGATCGACTCGATATTGAAGGAATATTAGATGATAAAAGATTTGATTGACAGAGAGGGTGGCGCTAAAGCGCTTGAATCGGACCGAGTGACCGTAGGGATTGCGACCTGTGGTATTGCCGCGGGCGCCATGCCAGTCTTGGAAAAAATCAAAAAAGCAAATCTCGGCATGCCTGTTGAGGGTGTTGGTTGCGCGGGAATGTGCTATAACGAGCCTATCGTCACAGTCATGCAAGATGGCGTGAAGTCAGTCTACAAGAAGGTGACTGAGGATAATGTCGGCGAGCTGATTGACTGCATCAAGTCGAAGAAAGTCTGCAAGAAACTTTTCGCGTGCAGTGAACTAACAGATCTCGACTACTACAAAAAGCAAAAGCGTATTGTCATGAAGAATTGCGGGCTTATCGACCCCCTGAATCTTTCACAGTATTGCGCGATGGGCGGGTTTTCCGGCATCGAGCTTGCAGTTTCGAAGAAGCCTGCGGAAGTCGTCAAGATGGTTTTGGACGCGCGGCTTCGCGGGCGCGGGGGCGCCGGATTTCCAACAGGATTAAAGTGGGATATATTCAGCAAAAAGTCCGGGAAAAAGTATCTCGTCTGCAATGGCGATGAAGGAGACCCGGGAGCGTTCATGAACAGGACCTTGATGGAGTCAGACCCATTCCGCATACTCGAAGGAATGATGATTGCGGCCTACGCCACGGGGGCTGACGAGGCGTTCGTCTACACGAGAGCCGAATATCCGCTGGCGATTGAGACGATGAGTGCGGCCATCAAGATTTTGCAGGAGAAGGGTTTGCTTGGTGAAAACATTTTGGGCAAAAACGGATTTAACCTTTCAATCAAGATAAAAAAAGGCGCGGGCGCCTTCGTGTGCGGAGAGGAGACGGCGCTCATGAACTCGATTATGGGCGAGCGGGGCTACCCGCTTCCAAGACCGCCTTATCCTGCCGAACGAGGACTTTGGGGCAAGCCCACCAACATCAATAATGTCGGAACGTTCGGGCATGTCGCAACAGTATTTCAGATGGGTGTTGAGGAGTATCAAAAGATTGGGACTGAAAAAAGCAGGGGCACGAAAATAATTTGTCTTGTAGGAAAGGTCGAGCGCTCGGGAGTTGTTGAAGTCCCTATGGGAATCACGATTGGCGAGATCGTGGAGGAGATTGGTGGAGGGGCTCCGAAGGGGACTGAGGTTAAGGCAGTCCAGTCTGGAGGTCCTGCCGGTGGCTGCATCCCGAAAGACATGTTCGACTTGAAGCTTGACTTTGAGACTTTGAATGATGCGGGAGCCATAATGGGTTCTGGAGGCCTTATAGTCTTAGATGATGAGGACTGTATGGTCGGCGTCGCAAAGTATTTCATGAATTTCACGCAGGAGGAGTCTTGTGGAAAATGCACGCCCTGCAGGGAGGGCAACACTAGGCTTTACGAGCTTTTGGACAAGATTACGAGGGGTGCGGGAACCGAACAGGATTTGAAGACTATTAAAAAGCTTTCCGAGTTCGTGAAGTCGTGCTCTCTTTGCGGGCTCGGCCAGAATGCTCCAAACCCCATACTTTCCACGATGAGGTATTTTTGGGGTGAGTATCTCGAGCACGTTAGGGACAAGCACTGCAGGGCGGGAGCCTGCGCGAGCATGCTCGCCTACAAAATCAACGAGAATTGTGTCGGGTGCGGGAGTTGTGCGCGAGTCTGTCCGGCAGGCGCGATTTCAGGAAGCCCAAAGCAAAAGCATTTTATTGATGATGAAAAGTGCATAAAGTGCGGGAAGTGTTTTGAAACCTGCAATTTCAATGCGGTAGAGAAAAGTGGATGATGTGATAATTTACTTGAACGGGGAGCCGGTGAAGGCGGAAAAAGGAGAGATGATAATAGATGTTGCAAGGCGCAACGGAATTGACGTCCCCCACTTCTGCTGGAACAAGAGGCTTGAGAGGATTGGAGCCTGCAGGATTTGCGTTGTCGAAGTGGAAGGCCATGAAAGGCTTGTCGCCTCTTGCTCGACTCCCGTCGCCGAAGGCATGAAGGTGAAAACACATACCCCCCGCGTTCTTGAAGCCCGCAGGATTAATCTTGAACTTCTTTTGGCCAACCATGATTTGAATTGCACGGCATGCAGGATGAATTTGGACTGCCGGCTTCAGGAGTACGCCAACGACTTCATGATTGAGGAGGTGATGTTCTCTGGGAAGAAACGCCATGAGGAAATAGATTATTCGAGCACTTCAATAGTCCGCGACAACAACAAGTGCATTTTGTGCGAGCAGTGCGTGCAGGTTTGCAATAAAATCCAAACAGTCTATGCGATTGGGCTTCAGAGGCGGGGTTTCAACACGAGAGTGCATCCGCCCCTTGACATGAGCATGGCGGAAAGCCCGTGCGTCAACTGCGGGCAGTGTGTAGTCGCCTGCCCGACAGGAGCATTGCACGAGAAGTCTTCAATCAAGGATGTTATCGAAGCCTTGAATTCCGACAAGTATTTGATAGCCCAGACCGCGCCCTCGATTAGAGCGACTTTGGGCGAGTGCTTTGGCATGCCGGCCGGGACGCCGGTGACCGGCCGGATGGTTTCGGCTCTTCGCGACCTTGGATTTCATAAGATTTTTGACACGGATTTCGCGGCCGACATCACGATTGTCGAGGAGGCGACCGAGTTTGTGAAAAGATTCAGGGAGAATCGGGATCTTCCCATGATTACGACCTGCTGTCCCGCGTGGATTAAGTTCGCGGAACAATACTATTTCAACGAGTTGAATCACATGTCTTCCTGCCGGAGTCCGCAGGCGATTTTGGCGTCTCTTGTGAAAACGTATTACGCGGAGAGGATAGGGAAAGACCCCAAAGACATCTGTCTGATTGACATTATGCCGTGTACGGCCAAGAAGTTTGAGATTCAACGGCCGGAGTTTGCTGGCGACGCCGACTATGTCTTGACTACCGTCGAGCTTGCGAAAATCATAAAACAGTATTCCATAGACTTTGAGAACATACCCTCATCCGCATTCGACAATCCCATGGGGACTGCGAGCGGTGCGGGCGACATTTTCGGGAAAACCGGCGGCGTGATGGAGGCGGCGCTTAGGACTGTCGCGGACATGATGGCCGGCGAAGACTTAACACGCTTTGACTATACTGTAGTTCGGGGGATGGAGACTATGAAGGAGGCGGAGCTTGAAATCGCTGGCGAAAAAATAAGGGTTTGCGCGGTCCACACTCTCGGGGAAGCCCGAAAGCTTTTGGAGCAAATCAAGGGGGGGAAATCGCCGTACCAGTTCATTGAGATAATGGCGTGCTACGGCGGTTGTGTCGGCGGCGGCGGACAGCCGCCCCCGCACAGGAAGGAGATTTTGGAGAAACGGGCGCAGGCGCTCGTGAAAGAAGACACTGGAAAAGGGTTGCGCAAGTCGCACCAGAATCCGGACGTGCTGAGATTGTATAAAGAGTATCTTGGAGAATTTGGCGGAGCGAGGGCGCACCAGCTCTTGCACACAAGCTACACCAACAGGTGCATCATAGACAAGTGCAGGTGAAGTTTTTATATGTCCCAAAAGGAGTTAGAGAAGAATAGGGTTCAGAAGAGTGCTGGCGGCCCTGATTCTGGGATTATTCCCGAGTTGAAGGCTAGTGCTTCATCCATAGTCGAGTCTAGGAAGCTTAAGATTTTCGGAGTAGACTACACTCATTTCAGGACTATTGATGGAGGGGACCTTTACGTCACAAAATACGGGATGGGGAGGCTTCAATTTCTTTGGCCTGAAAACTGGTATCTCGAGAAATGGTTGTTTGACAAGGGCGAGAGGCTTGAGGGGACAAGCGCCGTCAGAAGGATTACGACGAAGGAGGTCGATGGCAAAAGCATCGACTTGGTTGTGAAATACAGCAGGGTTGCGAGTAAAGTCCGCATGGGAGTGGGCAAAGGCATGGAGAGCAGGATTCCCGAGAGTTCCGTGGATTACGCAAACTGGAATTCGCCTTTTGAGGAGTTCGGGCTTCTGATGGAGATGAGGTCTTCGCCGGCGAGTGAGGGGGGTTTCGTGGTCATGAGCCACCGTCCGATGGCGATATACTGCCCGCCGGAAAAGATTGAGTTGTGGCAGATGGAGAGGAATGAGTATAGGGCAAGTATGGAGGACCGGACGATTAGGGAAACTCAGACGGGCCCGGAAGAGTCTAAGGTTGGTTTGCACGCGGACAGACAGTATATCATGGTATATGATTGGGTGAAAGGTGACGACGCCTACACCGCATTCCAAAAGCTTGGGAAAACGGATGATGAGTTAAAGGAGTTTACCCTGAGGGTTTTCGACGAGCTGAGGGACAAGAAGGGTTACCGTGTGCTTGACCACAAGCCTGCGCACATAATAGTCAAGATAAAGAATAATGG
>DSAL01000102.1 GCA_011380095.1 Candidatus Altarchaeales archaeon | reverse complement strand
TAGTATAAATACTTTTTGTTTTTGTAATGAAATAATCAAAAAGTTATTAAGATATTTAAGAATTAAACAAAAAAAGAGTTAAAACTGCGAAAATAATAGCGAATGAAAGAAAATAAAGGTTTCAGAGGGTTTAAAACCCCCTGAAATCAAGCCTAAACCCTTTGATACTGTTTTTTGCAAAGCAAAAGGGCTCCAAAGCCAATCAAGTATGCCAGATACTTCAGCTTGCTTGAAACAAGTATCAAAGTCAGGGAAACCGGATTCTCCCGAGTCACCAGATAATTTGTGACAGACACGGACTTGCCCATGTAAGGCAACTCCAACTTCACAGGCAACACGCCCTCGCGCGTTGGAACGCTTACCGCTCCCGCCCCATCCCCAATAACCGCCATAGACTTCAACATTGGAGCGGACTCCTCGTACATGTCGACGTCCGCGTAATCAGAGCGGACTTGCGCATACTCAGTGCCGTAAGAGCCGATGGATGCGAGGATTCCGAAAAACACTATCACCACAAGAGACAGTGCAATAAGGCCGGCGGCGCCCGCAATCATCCACTTCAAAGACTGCTTTCCGACAGACCTTCGGACTGCAAGACCGATTGAAGCGATTATTGCTATCAAAAAGAGGGTTGTTGAAAACATCATTAAAGCCGCGGAGAATACTATGTAGGATGCCGCGAAAATCTTGTCTTCACGAACCATGTATCCAAGTCCGCCAACCAGTAGCATGAAGACCACGATAGACTGCAGGCTTGGAAGCTCGCTTCCGCCCGGCGCGCCAAGCGTTTCCACCACAAAATAGTCGGCTGGAAGATAGATTTCAGTGTTCATCTCAGTTATCGGAAGCATTGTGTTCGCGACCGGAACGTCAATCACCGATAAAAGCCCCAGCGGGCTGTCGGTCGTGAAGTATATCAAGTCCAAGTTGCCGTACTCGCTTTTGGGAAGGGAAAGGAGAAGGTTGTCCTCCTTTGTCAGCTTTATCGGCCGGCTCTGCGTGGAGGCGTAGAGCGGCTGGCCCGGCGCGTCAATCTCTATGTAGTCGACGCCAGTGTTAGCATACCGGTAGTATAGTTCCCCGAGCATGCTGCCTTTGGAGGTTATCGCAATCCGGTTTTCCGCGGTTTTGACGGACGCCGCAAGAGACTCGAACATTTCAAGCGTTTTCACGGTAACCTTAAGGCTGTCGGAAGGTGAGGCTAAAAACACCCTGCCGTTCGCGTAGGCCGGCCTTATCGGACTCTCGCTCAAATCCAGTTCTTTAGCGTAAGTGGAAATGCTAATCTTCCGTTCGGGGTCGGATTCTATCAGGATGTGGTGGCTTCCCTCCGCAAGCGGAATCCCCAGGTTTTTCCCGGAAAAAGTCCCTGTCACGACTACATTCGCCTGGCTTCCCGTCAACTCGAGTATGAGCTTTCCACCCTGGACAGAATAGTCTTTGGCGCCGGAAACCGTGAGGACCTCCTCGCCGTTTCTAAGCGAAAGCTCTGCTCTTCCAAGAGACTTGCCGTAAGCCTTATAATCAATCTGGTAGCGGAATGTGTCGCGCTCGGCAAATGCATACTGGAATGCGCCGGAAACCAGCTGCGAGGTTTTTTCAGTCCGCTGTATTATCACCTGGTCATTGAACATTCCGTAAAAGTCTCCACCAATCGGATAGCCGTTTTCCAGTTCAAAGCGAAGCTGGTTGAGGGGGCCTGGAATCCTGACGACGACCTGCCCCGCAGTCCGAACCATCAGTTCGCCGGAATAGTCGAATAACCCCGACTCGTGCACGAAAAAGTATCCCTTCTCGTCGAAGGATATGGATGCGGGCCTACCGTTCACATTAAGGTTTTGAATCAGTATGTCGGATGGCGCGCCCAAAAGATATACCTTAACGTTTTTTCCGGAAAGTATTTCGCCGCTTCCGGATATCCGAAGGGAATTGGCTTCCAAGTCGCCGGAGACGAGCATGTCTGAGAGGGCGAATACATGCTGCTGCGTCTCGTTGATTATGATAATCCTTTCGGCCGTCGCAGATTGGGGTAGCGTGAAAAACAAGAATAGGATCGTGAGCGTTAAAAGCCCGCTAAACCGTTGGTCCATGATATGTATTGAATGGAAACAGTATAAAAAGAAGAGTAAAATGTTTCGGCTGAAACCTTAAAGAACAACGTCCAGAATTTAAATATTACATTGTTTTATAATGGAGTATCAAAAGGTGTGAAAACCAATGGAAAACCTCTACCGCATATTCCAAAAAAACAGGCATAATCCAACGCTGGTTGAAAGAGAATCGCTGATACGAAACATTTCAGGGAAAAAAAGCATGAATGCGGAGGACTTAAGAGCCATACTGGAATACAAAGGGCTTCCAGAACACACCGCGAGAAGTTTAATAGAAAAATACACCCAGCAGGCGTTTCAGGAGGAAAGTCTTGAGGAGAAGATAAAAAATTTAAGGCGGCTTAACGGCGTGGGAGTGGTAGCGGCCTCAACAATCCTTTCCATACAAAACCCCTACAAGCACGCGGAACTCGACCACGACACTTGGGAAACACTCAAAAAAGAGTATGGTATGGAGTCGACAGGCAAAGACAAGAAAAGCGATTATGGAGTGAAAGAATACTTGAGGTATAACAGCCTCATCCAACAGATTGCGGAAGAGCATGGAATGCGCATGTCAGACGTCCAGTTCACGCTGAAACTTCTGAACAAGAAGGGTTGAGTCCGCAAGACAAAAAGAACCAGTAGTATAAAACGCCTTATACTGGGAAACCCCTCGATTATAAAAGGCTTTGGACAGAAATATCCTAACATAATGAATATCATAATTCTGGGGCCTCCCGCAAGCGGGAAGGGGACGCAGGCCGAACGAATCTCAAAAGAATTTAGCATACCTCACATTTCAACCGGAAGCATACTCCGCCATGCCATAGAAAACAAGACTGGACTCGGTTTAAAAGCGAAAAAATACGTTGAGGCGGGCGAACTCGTGCCGGACGAACTTATGGACGAACTCGTGAAAGAAAGACTGAGTTTCAGAGACTGCAACAGCGGGTTCATACTCGACGGATTCCCCCGCGACATCGAGCAGGCCAGGGCGCTTGAAAACATCCGGGCGGTTGAATACGCATTCGACATAACGCTTTCCGAAGATGAGGCCGTGAAAAGGCTGGCGCAAAGGCGTGAATGCCCCAGATGCGGGAAAACATATAACTTAAAAACAATGCCACCGCGAAAAAAAGGGGTTTGCGACGACTGCAACACCCGACTATCAAGGAGAAAAGACGACAATCCGGACGCGATAAGAAACAGGATGAAGGTGTATGAGAAACAGGCCGGCCCTCTGAGGGATTATTATAACAGTGAAAACACGCTAACCCGCATAGACGGCGGCAAAAACATTGAAGAAGTGGGTGGGGAGATTAGAAAAAATTTGTATATACCATGAAAAAAAATATTGGAATACTATGCGCCATAGCATTGTTGGTTATACTATCGCAAGACTCATTGGCGTGGCATGCAATACTGCCCATACAAATTGAAAGAGTCCATGTCGGAACCCAGGTAAGGGATGATTTCGAGATTCCAGAATATGTGATAAACCCGGTTTTTAAATTTAAAATACTTACAGCGCTGTCGAACGCCACCCTAACATTCGACGCGTATGAAGTCGACGTGGACAACGATGAAATCATCGTTAATGGAATATTCGCGGCGAACGTCTGTAAAAGCGAGAGAAAATTCAGGAAATCGTGGATTGAATGCGAGATAATACTGGATCCGGCGCTCTTCAATACCGGAACGAACACGATAAGCTTTCAGTCGGGATTGTCACAGTCAGTATTGGGGCCGCCGCGTGATTACGACGATTATATGATAAAAAACGTCATGCTAAAGGCAGACTACAAGCATCTTGAACCGTACTTTCTTGAAAACAAGGCTGTTGTGCCGAACAACACAATAGTAGGGACGCCAGTCGAAGTCAAGATATCGCTCACGAACATAGGGGTAAAGCCGGCGATAAACACGACGATAATAGACTACGCCCCGCTTGGCACGAGAATAATCGGCGGAAGCCGGGAGAAGTTCATTCCGACAATAAATCTCCAGGAGACAGTAACACACAGTTATCTGATAACCGCCGTGAACCCTGGAGCATACTATGCACCTAGAAGCCTTGCGATTTATATGAACGAGGAGGGTGAATTATTCCGGAAAAACATTACCGCGACAAAATTGGAGTTCAGGCTTCCGAAACCCGTGTTGAACGTAAGCCTTTCAACGCGAAAAGAGGTTGTTACGGTCGGGGAAACCGTCGAATTTAATCTTGAGATAACAAACTACGGGCCGGGAGAAGCTAGAAACATTACGTTTTCAAGCACCCCCCCATTAAAATCAGAGCTGGTTGCAGGACCTGAATCAATGATTTCTCTTGGCGAAAACCAGACGTTACACTCGAAGATAACAGTGCGCTTCACAGATACAAGCCAGCAGATCTATAGAGTATACACCCATTATGAAGACTCTGCTTTGAGAGGGTATGTTGAAAAATCCAGTGATGTGGAAGTCAGCATAGTGGAAAAAACCGACGTAGAAATCTTCAAAGCAAAAACATTACTGGCCATAATAATTGTGGCGATACTGGTAATAGCAATACTGATAGTCATATTAAGGCAGGTCGGCTTGTAGCCGCTACTTTTTTGCAGAAACAACAGGAGCGGTAGTCAAAGAGCATTGAGTGACAACTTCCCGGATGGTCAGGTAATAAAACGACTCTTCTATGTGTTTTTTTCCAGACGCGTCAACCCAAGTTCCAACCTGATGCTCGTCAACCTCAAAACCGACCTTAAACTCCTTCAAAAGCCACCTGTTGATAACTCCGGACAGTGAAGTTTCCGGAGCCTTATATTCCCCGCCACAGTAGTAGTAGTCTACGCGCTCGCCTTTTTTACGGCCCCAGTAGCATACAATAGCGTAAGAGGACTTCATGTCTTCCGCGCCAAGAGCATTGAAATTATCGACGAAGTGGGGCATCAACTCCGTCCTAATCTGCTTTGGGTCAAGAGCAGTTCCAACAACCCGTATTTGAACGCCAGTGTTTATTACCGGACAAGGAGTCACATAAACTTTAGGCTGTTCGGCAGGTTTGTCCCCACCACCGATACATCCTGAAAAAACAATCAGCAAGACAAGCAGGACTGTCGAAACAATAATACTTCTCATATAGTTTAGTAATTATCCAAGAGCGTATAAAAAAAGAAAAAATGTTTTGGACGGGCATTCCGCCCGTCCGGAACAAAAGGATGTTATAAGAAATCTTATCCGAAAAGCGATGCGAGACCTGACGCGGCCTCTTCCTCGCCCTTGCCCTCTTCTTCAGCGGGCTTCTCCTCCTTGGCGGGAGCTGCTCCTGCTGCCGGGGCGGGAGCTGGTGCTGCGGCAACCGCTGTTTTTGCGATAGCCTCTTCGATGTTGACGTCAGCCAGCGATGCGACCAACGCTTTAACGCGCCCCTCGTTCGCGTCGACTCCCGCAGCCTTCAACACTGCAGTGACGCTGTCCTCATTTATCTCCTTTCCTGCTGAATGCAAAAGCATTGCGGCGTAAACATACTCCATTTTAGTTTTCCTCAAAAAAGTTTGAACCTTGAAAAGGTTTTCAAATAGATAGGAAACACCCATATAAAAACATATGGAAGTGTTTGAGTGCAGTGGAGTGATTTGCGCTGGGGTTGGTTTGGCACGGCTCGCTCCGTGCACACGCACAGCGCATTTCGGCTAACGCCTCAATGCACTATAAGAATAATGTGAAAACAGCTTTAGCCTGGGCTTAAAACTCCTTTTGGTCAAGGTTTTGCCGAGGCGCAAACCAAGGGAAAAGCTTGAGTTGATTTGCGCTGGGGTTGGTTTGTATTCACTCCGGGTGTGGAGCATCACTTCCACGTTCGGGCCGTTTGGCCCATGGTCGTACAAGACGCCTTCCAGCGCAAAAATTTTTTGACGCCGTCATCTTGCGACCAGCATCATTAGGTCAGCTGGTTCTTCGCTAAACGGCAGATTAAATAGAACACTACAGGCTTAAAAAGACTTAGTCTCGGTCGTATTTGAGTGCGCAGTATTCCTCGCACATGCTGCACGCGTCCTTCCCCTTCAAGTGAGGGTATTTCGCCCGAATTTGCGGGAATAGTGCGTTTTTGAACATCTCGTCCCAGTCAAGGCATTTCCTCGCCCGGCTCATTGCGTCGTCCCTGCTGGTGTCGCCGAGCTTCACCAAGTCCGCAGCATGTGCGGCGATTTTTGATGCGACAACCCCGTTTATGACATCGTCTTTTTTCGGAAGCCCCAAGTGTTCGCTTGGGGTGACGTAGCACAGGAAGTCGGCGCCATGCATTGCGGCGAGCGCCCCGCCGATTGCGCCTGTGATGTGGTCGTAGCCGACGCCAATGTCTGTGACGAGCGGACCGAGAACATAAAATGGCGCATTGTGGCAAATCTTCTTCTGAATCTTCATGTTGTATTCAATCTGGTCGAGGGGGACGTGGCCCGGACCTTCAATGATTATCTGAACCCCCATTTTTCTCGCCGTGAGAGTGAATTCTCCAAGACGCTTCAATTCTTCAAGCTGGGCTTCGTCTGTCGCATCGTGGATGCATCCGGGACGCAGTCCGTCTCCAAGACTCAAAACGACTTCATATTCTTTGAGTATCTCACAAACTTTCTCGAAGTTTTCATATAGCGGATTCTCCCGCTTGTGATGGCGTATCCATCTTGCAAGCAGGCTTCCACCACGGCTTGTGACGGGAATCAAACGCTTTGGCATCAACTCTTCGACAATGTGTTTTGTGACTCCGCAGTGTATTGTGAGGAAGTCGACGCCGTCCTTGCAGTGTTTTTCAATCACTTCGAGCATTACGTCCAAGTCGACGTCCGCGATGTCGCGTCCCATGAACATTTGATATACTGGGACCGTTCCGACCGCGACATCCACCGCCTTGATTATGGCCTTGCGGGTCTCGTCCACCTTGTCGCCGACGCTCAAGTCCATGATTGCGTCAGCACCATACTCGATGGAGAGCAACGCCTTCTCTATTTCAGCGTCTACGCTGCTGTTGCCGGGGCTCGTCCCAACATTCGCATTGACTTTGGTCGAGACTCCCTCGCCAATCAGTAAAGACTCAATGCCGTGCCGGGGGTTCGCGCAAGAAACCACCCTGCCGTCCTTAATCCTTGATTCCAAGTCGCTCATGGCTGAAAACGGTTTTAAATTAGACAAGACTATAATAATAGACCCTTCAACTAAAAACCAAACAAACCATCTTAGCCCGCGTGGGGTAGCTTGGATATCCTTCAAGGTTGCGGACCTTGTGACCCGCGTTCGAATCGCGGCGCGGGCAAATATTTTTTGGCGGAGTGTTACTTTCTTTGTTGTTCGTTTTCTTTTATTCGGGCTAGTCCTTCTTTGGCTGCTTTTGTGATGAAGGGGTGTTCTTCGGAGTCTTGTTCTATGTATGTTACTTTTTCTAATGCGGGTTTTTTGACTATGTCTCTTCCGTGGATTACTGTGTCTGCCAGTGCAAGTACTGCCTGGTTTCTCCCGTCCGGGTTTTCCTCCTTGTCGTTAAGATATTCTATCATTTTTTGTGTGGCTTCAAGCGCTCTTGGCTCATTGTCTCGTATGGCTATGGATCTGAGTCCCCGTATCGCCCTCGCTTTTGTCTCGCCATATTCTTGCGGGTCTTTAGCAAGTTTGGAGAGCTCTTCTATTGCGCGATAGCCGGCCGTCTCGTGCTTGGAGTCTACGGCTATGTATTCAATGATACTCATCCCCATGCTTCTTGTTTTGAGGTCTTGCCTGTTGTCCCATACAAGGTTTTTGGCCTGTTCGAGTATGTAGCGTGTCGTCGTTTCATCGGAGTTTTTTAGGGAGCGTTCCAGCGCGTGTGTTATATCATGCCTGAAGTTTTCCTTCTCCCCAGCATCCAGTATGACTTCCATCATGAAGTCGACTGATTTTGTTTTTGAATCGCCTTTGCCGGTTATGTGTTTTGAGAGGCTGTTGAGGCATTCAGGGAGTAGTAGCGATTGTCTGTTTTCCTTTTCTTCGGGAGAATCGATTGTTTGTGTGAGCGCGTCTGCAGCGGCTTTTTCGGCTTTCCCAGATACTTCGCGTGCGATAAGGCCAAGCCCTCTGGCTGAGATGATCCTTACATTATTGTCTTCTCCCCAGTCTTTGAGAAGTGTTGAGAGTAGTTCAACTGTTTTTAGCTGGACGTCTTCTGGAAGCCTGATGGCAACCTGTGAAAGGCGGTCGACGAGGTCCGGTTTGTAGGGGGATTCGCGCATGCGTTCTGACTTTGATGCTGGAGTCAGTCTTTCATAGAGCATGTTCCAGTAGGTCGTGAGGTTTTCGGGGGACGGGGTCTTTGCCTTGGTTTGGGGGTTTCCCATAATGTTTGGGACTTCGCCTTCTTTCGGAGGCTCCATTCCCGCAAGCCAAAGCTGCCTTCCATCTTCCTTGCGAGTCTTGTCTTTTACGCCCGGAGTTTTAGCCATGTGGTTAATAACAAACAGGTGTGCAATATAAACTGTCTTTGATGCCGTCGGGCGGGCTTTTTTTATTTTGTTTTCACATACGTTTCTGAGAGTTTTCGTATTCGCCTTATTTTGGCGTTGGAGTCTTCGAGTATTGAGAGTAGTTCTATGAACATGGTGTTTCCGTGCTGGGTTTGGATTCTTTTCATGTGTTGGCGGTATTTTGAGTTTATTTCTTCTCGAAGTGCGGTGTCGTTGTCCTTCATTTTTTCTTTTTTTGCCTGCGTCATGCTGGGGAATCCGTCGGAGAGTGCATTGAGGTTGTTTTGGAAGCTAGTGTAGACTTGTATGAATTCATCTAATTCTTCGGGGGAGAGGCGTGAACCGGAGTCGAGCATGTTTTTCCACGTGTCGATCAGGTTTTCGTCCGAGTCCGCGAGGTTTTCTAGAGTGTTTGATATTCTGACTAGCAGCATTATTTTTTTCGCTTCGTCCTCGCTTAAGTCGTTTTTCGAGAATTCAAGGAGGCTGGATTCTATCTGCTCGTCGAGGTAGTCGTTTAGGCTTTCGTATTTTAGTATCTTCTGCCGGGCGTTTTGCCCGTCGACGAACATCAGCTTGGATTCCGCGAACATTTTTTCCGTCACCTCAAGCTCGTACCCCAACTCTAATCCTATTATCCTGAATACGTCCTCGCTCTTTTTTGGAAGTGGCGTGTCGAGGTATCTGGTCTGGAATAGTATCTCCTCCTCGTCTCCCGGAACAGCCTTCTCTATCAGATTTTTTAGGGGTTTTAATGCCGTCAGGAATATTATCGCGAACGAAAGCTTGAATATCGTGTAGGCGTTTGCGGCCTGCTGGGCGGAGGTTTCGCCGATGCCGGCCACCATGTTTTCAAACGGCCCGAGGAAGGGCAGGATTACGAGGACTCCAAGCATGTTGAATATGAAGTGGGCTGCCGCGGTTCTTTTGGCGTGAAGGCTCATTTTTAGAGATATGAAGAGTGCTGTCACAGTAGTCCCAATCGCGGATCCGAGAAGTATTGGTATCAACTGTCCGAGCGTCAGGAGGTTGCTGTCCGCCAAAAGCACAAGTATTCCCGAAGTGACGGAGCTTGACTGGACTATCACCGTGAATATGAATCCGGCGAGTATCGCAAGAGGCGTGCTTGAAAGGCTTGTGAAAAATGAGGGAATGTTGGGGTCCGTCTTCAAGGGGACTAGCGCGTCTGAAATCAGGTTTAGGCTGAAGAATACGAATCCAAAATAGAATATCGGCCGGCCAATAAACCGGTATTTCCCGCGCGTAAGACTTATGAGGAATCCGATGAAGATGAACAGAGGAGCGAATGAAGTGAGTTTGAAGGCTACAAGCTGGGCTGTGACGGTGGTGCCGACGTTTGCGCCAAGAAGTATGCCAAGGCTTTGCGTGAATGATATTGTCCCGCGTTTACGAGGCCTACGACTATTACTGTTGTCGCGGTGCTCGACTGTATTATCGCGGTCACTACCCCTCCGAGTAGAGCGCCCTTCACGCGGTTTGAGCTGAATCTTCCGAGGACGGCGCGGAATTTTTCTCCGGCAATCCGCTGTATTTCCGCACTGAAGTGTTCTATCCCGTAGAGGAATAATACTAGTGCCGGAGCTATTGTGAATGCAAGCCTCCAGTTTGCGATTAATGCGTCTATCATGTAATCAT
>DSAL01000087.1 GCA_011380095.1 Candidatus Altarchaeales archaeon | reverse complement strand
GATACTACCCGGTCAAGCTCAAGGTCGTACATTTTTTTATTTCTTCCTAATCTCTACAATTTCTTTCAAGACTTGTTTTTCCGAGTCTGTGAGATCGATCTTTTTCAAGGATTCAATATCCGATAGTGTGACTGCAGTATAAACAGTGTCTCCCTCGCTTAATTGCCTTCCAATCGTGACGTTGTCGATAGAGACTGCGACTTCCATTCCCTCCTTCGCCTCGTCAATCTTTTCGCTCTCCTCCTGAATCTCCTTGACTTTGCCGACAGTCTTGCCGTCTTCGCGCATTATCGGGGAGTTCTTCTGCAGCACTCCCCCTAAAACCTTAACTCCAACAACCGCGGGCTTTGACTGCCTGAAGACGTAGCCCTTCATCAGCTCGAATTTCGCGGGATATACGACACTGCCCTGAATCCCCTTCTTGTCTGCGTCACGCTCGCTCTTCACCCACGCCTCATAATCCTCCAAAATCTTGTAGATGACTTTCGAGCTGAAAATCCTGAGGTTCTTGTCGTCGGCAAGGCCTTCCGCCTCCCCCAAGACTGACGTGCTGAACGCGAGGATTACTCCCAAATACTTGTCTTTGTCGCGCACAGCCGAAGCCTCGATGACGTCGGTCTTCGAAACCCTGCCTATGGACGCCTTCCTAATCGGAATCTTTTCCTTCCCCAAAATGTTTATCATCGCTTCAAGAGAGCCGAGAGTATCGGCTTTTATCACAACGCCCAGCGCATCCGTCTCAAACTCGACCTCGCTCAACTCCCCCTCAACCTTTTCGACAAGCTCTTCGCCTCCAACGTAAATTGGAGCGCCCGCCATCGCGTCTTCAAGACCGGGCGCAACAATCTTCACGCCGGACGCGGCATAAACCTCGTCGACATTCTTGAACTTCTTTTTCGGGTCCCGCATCTCGTCCAACGGCTGGGGCCTCAAAAGCGCCTTGACTTTGGTCTTGATTGGCGGACGGGCGCCGACAACAATCTGGTCGTTCACCCTGATTATCCCGTCATAGATTATTGCATCGACCGTGGTGCCCAAACCCTTCGTCTCCTTCACCTCGAGTATCGTTCCCTTGGCAGGCGTTTCCATGCCGACGGAAAGACGCCCTGCAAGATACTGTTGTGTGAGTCCGATAAGCATCATCAAAAGTTCGGGAATCCCGTCGCCCGTGATTGCGGAAACCGGGACGAGCGCAATCTGCTTGCTGAAATCGTTTATGTCAGAATAAATGTTGGCGTTATACCCCATACCAGCCAAATCCCCGATAAGCTTGTACACCCTCTTGTAATACTCGTCCTTTACATGCTGGTTCTGACTGTTCAAGGGGGTGTCGGCCATCCAGCCGTGAATCATGTCAAGCTTGTTGGCTGCAATCACAAACGGCGTCTTCGACTGCTTCAAAATCTCCAAAGACTCTTTAGTCTGGGGCATCAAACCCTCATTCAAGTCGACTACAAGAATAGCGATGTCTGCGACACTACCACCCCTCTTTCGAAGCGTCGTGAAAGACTCGTGTCCGGGCGTGTCGATGAATAGGAGGCCTCTTAGCGGAAGCTTCATCTTCTTCCTGTTTAGCAATCCCCTACAGACCTCTAAAATCACGTCAAAGGGTATGTCAGTCGCCCCGATATGCTGGGTTATGCCCCCAGCCTCCCCCTTTGCGACCACCGTATGCCGGATATAATCGAGGATAGTGGTCTTGCCGTGGTCCACGTGGCCAAGGACTGAAATTATCGGTTCGCGAGTCTGAAGCTCCATCAAAATCCACCCTCCATATTACAATGATTTAGTCAATAAAAAACGGATTTATGCACTAAATCACTATTCCTTTGAAATGAGGCTTCAGGGATTCTACTTCATAACAGACTCCAAGATTTCGGACAAAAACATTCTGGAAACTGTGGGCAAAGCATTGGAAGGCGGCGCCTCAGTAGTCCAATACCGGGAGAAGGAAAAGCCGATTCGGGAACTACTAACGGAAGCCGCTGAAGTCAGAAGGATTTGCGCCGGAAAAGCATCATTCCTTGTGAACGACCGGATTGACATAGCGCTCGCAGTCGACGCCGACGGCGTGCATCTTGGGCAAGACGACATGCCAATACACCTTGCAAGAAAGCTTTTGGGAGAAAAAAAGATTATTGGAATAACCGTCCACAATGTCAGCGAGGCGCTTGAAGCCGAAACCCGGGGTGCAGACTACCTGGGTGTAAGCCCGATATACGCTACCGGCACGAAAGCAGACGCAGGCGAGCCCGCCGGAGTCAAACTAATCAGGGAAGTCCGCGAAAACACGGGGCTTCCAATCGCCGCAATCGGCGGAATCACAAAAGAAAACATCGACCCGGTGGTTGAGGCGGGCGCCGACATGGTGTGCGCGATATCGGCGACAATCTGCGCAGAAGACATCGCGGACGCAGTCGAATATTTCGCGAAAAAAACAGGCTCAAAAACAAAAAAATGAGGATTAAGGATTTCGGGGGGGAGTTCGCGCTCATAGACGACATAACGCGAAAAGCAAAAGACGCGCGAGTCATAGTCGGAGTGGGCGACGACTGCGCAGTCCTTGACTACGGGGCTGGAAAATACCTTCTTTGGGGCGTTGACATGCTTTGCGAGGGCGACCACTTCAGAAACGACTGGTACACTCCAAGACAAATTGGCGCCAAGGCGATGGAGTCGAACGTTTCAGACATCGCGGCGATGGGAGGGCTTCCGTCAGGAGCCCTCATATCAATCGCGCTCACAGCCGAAACGACGGTTGAGTGGGTTGAAGAATTCTATGCTGGCATGTATTCTGTCGCGGACAAATACAAGTTCGACATACTTGGGGGCGACACCACACACTCAATCATTCAAACCGTCAGCATAACTGTACTTGGGGAAGTAGAGCCTGATAACCTGTGCCTGAGGTCGGGGGCAAAACCCGGAGATTTGGTGTGCGCGACAGGAGACCTCGGCAAATCAAAGGCGGGGCTCGAACTATTGCTCGCCAAAACTGAAGGCGACGCGTCAGGGCATCTTCAACCCAAATGCAGGCTCGCGGAAGCCCAGGTGATTGCGCCTTACGCGAACTCGATGATAGACGTTTCAGACGGACTGGCCTCCGAGGTCGGCCACATCTGCCGGATGAGCGGGGTGGGCGCCAAAATAGTTGAGGAAAATATTCCGATATCCGAAAACACGAGGAAAACCGCGGAAAAGCTCGGCCACAACCCCATAGACTATGCGCTACACGGGGGGGAAGACTACGAGCTCGTCTTCACACTATCCTCTGAAAACTTGAAGAAGATAACGTTGAATTGCCCGCTTACCGTAGTCGGGGAAATAACTTCCAAAAAAGACGTTCTAATCGAATCCGCTGCCGGCTTAAAGCCTTTGAAGGGCGGGTTCAACCATTTCGCGTGAACACGCTGTTTCCGCACGAAAAACCTTTTTTAACCCGTCTCCCCCTAATTTCTTCCAATGAAGGTATTGGTAACTGGTGGCGCAGGCTTCATTGGAAGCCACATCACTGACTTGCTCATAGAAAAAGGCCACAAGGTTGTCGTAGTCGACAACCTGTCGACCGGAAAAAAAGAGAATGTGAACAAGAAGGCGGTATTCTACAAGCAGGACATCTGCGACAAGAAAGGCTTGGAAAATATTTTCGAAAAAGAAAAGCCAAAGGCAATAATACACCAGGCCGCGCAAGCGAACGTTAGGAAATCAATCGAAGACCCTGTATGCGACATGAACGTGAACGTCGGTGGGTCAATCAACCTCTTCGAGTGCGCGAAAAAATTCAATGTCAAAAAAATAGTTTACTCATCATCAGGCGGCGCAATCTACGGCGACCCCGAATACCTTCCCGCGGACGAAAAACACCCGATAAAACCTCTATGCCCTTACGGGGCCGCGAAATACACTGTCGAAAAATACTTGGACTACTATTGCACAGTACACGGCATCAAGGCGGTATCGCTGAGATACTCGAATGTCTATGGTCCAAGACAAGACCCGCTGGGCGAGGCCGGCGTTGTCGCAATATTCTCAAAGAAATTTCTGACGGGCGAGACCCCCAATATTTTTGGCGATGGACTGCAGACCCGCGACTTCGTTTTTGTGAAAGACGTCGCGCGAGCCAACGTCATTGCATTGGAAAAAGACGTTAAATTTTCTGCTATAAACATAGGCTCTGGCGTTGAGACTTCCGTCAACGAGCTGACCGAAATGCTGCGCAAAGCGTCCGGTTCGAAAGCCAAGCCCAAGCACGTCAAGCCGGTGCCGGGCGAAGTCAGGAGGACTTTCCTAAAAGTTTCTCTCGCCAAAAAAGAATTGGGCTGGGCGCCAAAGACAAAACTCCAGGACGGCCTGAAGGAAACTGTTGAATGGGTGAAAAGCAGGAAATAACCCCTACTTCTTGTTGATCCAGGAGTCCATCCGCTTCAAGGCCTCCCGTATCTCATCCATGCTGACGGAATAACTGCACCTAACGAATCCTTCGCCGGACTTTCCGAACGTGCTTCCCGGAACTACCGCGACCTTGCCCTCGCTCAAAAGTTTTTCCGAGAACTCTTGAGAGCTCATGCCCGTATCTCTGATGTTAGGGAACGCGTAGAATGCGCCTTTGGGCATAATGCATGACACGCCTTCAAGTTCGTTTAAGCCCTTCACCAAAAGTTTCCTGCGGTTGTCGTACTCCGACACCATCCGCTTAACATGCTTTTTGCACTGTGGGAAGGCGAGCGCCGCCCGTTGGGCTATTGATGGCGCGCAGAGCATGGTGTACTGGTGTATCTTCATCATGGCCTCAACCACTTCAGCGGAACCGCAGGCGTATCCGAGCCTCCAGCCCGTGAACGCATAGCCCTTGCTGAAGCCGTTGATTGTTATCACCCTGTCCTGCATCCCGTTGAAGGAGCCCATGCTCACGTGCTTGATTTTGTCGTAAATCAGGTACTCATAGAGTTCGTCTGATATGACTGTCAGGTCGTGTTCCACCGCAAAGTCCGCAATCCCCTCCAAATCCTTTTTCAAAAGGACCGAGCCTGTCGGATTGTTGGGTGATGCGACTATGATTGCCTTGGATTTTTTGGTTACGGATTTTTCCAAGTCCTCGACGGTAATCCTGAAATCATGCTCCTCACGCATTGGTATCGGGACTGGAGTGCAGTGGCTGAACCAGACGCACGGCTTGTAGGAAACGTAGCTCGGTTCCGGCACCAGCACCTCATCGCCTGGGTCAAGTATTGCGCGGAATGCCAAATCCAAAGCCTCGCTCGTTCCTGATGTGATCAAAACTTGTTTTTCAGGATTTACTTGAATCCCGTTTTCTTTCTCCAGCTTGTCCGAGAGGAGTGTTCTGAGCTCGAGCAGGCCGTAGTTGCTGGTATAACTAGTATAATCCTCGCGTATCGCGTCGATTCCGGAAATCTTCAACGGGTCTGGCGTGGGAAAGTCGGGTTCTCCGACGCCGAGGCTGACAATATCCTCGCTCTTTTCCACCAGCTCGAAAAACCGCCTTATCCCCGAAAACGGGATGTCACGAACTCTCTCAGAAATCATGTTTAACTTCCAAAATCTTAAAGGCTCGCCTTAAGCCTCTTCTCCTTGTCCACCTTGAAGGAGAATCCCTCACGCTTGAAGGTGTTGAGTATTATCTGGGTTGACGTTCCCACAACCTGCTTTTTCGGGGCGAGCTTTTCAGTCACAAAATCAGAGACCTCCTCCATGCTGTCGGCCTCTACTATGAGCATTATGTCGTATTCCCCAGTGACTATGAAGACGTCGAGCACCCGGTCGTCCCTGCTTATTTCCCTGCAAATCTTGTCGAAGCCCATCTGCTCTTCAGGGACTACCTTGACTTGGATTATCGCGCCCACATGATTCTGCTTCACCCTCCTCCAGTCCACGACGTGCTTGCATCCCTTCAAAACCTTCCTCTTCCTAAGGCTCTTGAGGGCGGCGTCCACTTCCTTGACGCTTGAATCGAGCATCGAGGCGAGTTCCCTGCCTGAAAGCCCCCCATCCTTTTGTAAAAGCTCTAAAAGCTTGATTTCATCCATCTTGAACTAACACTCTCCTGTTTTAGCAATATCGTATTAAACAATTATAAATACTATCCTGAAAAACGGCGTGAAACATGTTTTATACCTGTTCTCCCGAAAATTTACAGTAATGACTGCTCGAGGAGGTCGTCGGAAAAGTTCCACGTCCAGTGGCCAATTGCCGGAAACACTGGATTATTCAAGTCGGGTGGATTTGACGGGACCTCATCCGCTGGAACTTGATGAAAAAGGCCGTCCGCTCAACAATTCAGCATGCCTCTTCCTAAACCCGCAAGGCAGGCACCATCTGATAACATGCCGGCCCAACCACCGGGACGGAGTCTACAAAAAATCCATTCTCGACTTCTACCGGCAGGGACACGGCTTCGAAGTCTTGGAAATCGGGGTTGAAAGCCATATCCTTCCAGACGAAAACCAGCTTGAAATACTCTCGAAAATGCTCGCTTTTGGTAAGGGGCCACGCCTTTGGGATTCAGGCCTGATGAGGCCTCTAAAGCCGGTATTCGAACAAATTTTCATGGAAAACGCCGGGACATACATTCCGGTTAAAATCAGGGGGTCTGGAAGAGAAGTTGAAGTGTGCGTTAGAAAGGATTCCGAAGTCGAAATGCGCCAAGTCCACGAGTCGATTAAAGTAATCGAGTCCATGGGGGTGCCGCCCCTGAAAGTCAAGGCCGTATGCGCTGAGCCGTCGCAAAGAAAGAATTTTGTAGACGAATTTGAGGGAAGAGGCGAACTATGGAGGCTATACCCTCCCACACGGTCGGCGGGAAAACAGCTCAAGTTCATACGAGACTCGCTGGAGGAAACGCATTCCGGCTTAAGACTCTACTCTTGCGCTCCAAGCGGCGGCAAATTCATGATTGAAAAGGATTTCATGAAACTATTCAAAGATTTCAGGGAAAAAAACACTTCAAGAGATGTATTGGCCGGACAGTTCGCGGATATTATAAGCCTGCTCAACGACGTGAACCGCGAAGGCCAGCCGTCGCTTGAATTCTTCGGGCTCGACTACGTTAAATTAAAAAACCCCCAGGAAGAGTTGTTTAAGGCAATAGACTTCATGAACGCGGAAAAAACTTCCGGAAGACCATTGCACGACGACCGTCAGGTCGATGAAATGCTTTCCGGACTCGCGTCAAAATTCTCTTTGGCGATAAATCCGAAATACCGTCTTAAAGACTTAAACGAACCGGTATTCCGAAACGGCCTGTACCAGGCAATCCGGGGTTTCAAGGCGGAAACAAGCCAGGAAGTCCGGATAGGATTAAGCACGGAATTTTTGGGGGAGATTGAATGGCAGCCGGGGGCGAGGGTCGTGAGCGAAGGATACCCTCAGACGCGCACCCACCCGCTCGCAAAACCCCACGTCATCTCACTGATACTCGACCTTGAGGTGAGGTGCCATCAGGAGGGCGTGAAGCTTGACCACGTCAACGTGGGGTCGGTTGTCGAATCGCTTTCAAAGCTTAGGAAGCTTTCACGGGAGGAGCACAGGGAAGTATACATAATTGAGTGGAAGGCTAAGGGGAGTGACGAACGGCATGTTGAGGTTGCAAGAAGAGTAAAGTGGGATGAACTCCACTACCGGGAAGGACTTGAGTTTGACGTTGAGGGAACCGGCCAGAAGGCGTTCTTCTCAAGGAAAACAGTAAAACGTCTTATAACCGACACCGAACAGCACTGGTGGAAGCCTTCAAAAGAAGAAACAGCCTACGAGCCGCTCACAGACTTTAAGGGCAGGCTTGTCGTCGGCACGGGCAGGATGCTTGACGGCGATACTGCGTTAAGGCTTGCCAGAGAATACGACGACTACAGGAAGGCGAGGCGTTTTTTCGAGGATTTGATGGGGGTTGAGAGGCCTAAATTCAGGCGCATAACACGATTTGAGGAAACTTCAGCCGGTTTTGAAAAGCCGATAACCGTTTCTTTTGACGTCCGCGACTACGTGTTCGGCATGGCGGTCGACAAGATTCCGCAGGACTTATACGGCCGGCCGGAGTTTGTCAAACAACTTTGCGATTTCATGGGCAAGGAGGCTGCAATAAACTTCACGATGGGGCGCAGAAACCCCTATACAAAAAACGTGATATACGGCGACGGCGACGAGGTAGTGGAGGTTTCAGACAACGCCCCAAACCCGCAAATCAGGAGGATTCTTCTCACAGACTCTTCAAGCATCCTCGGAGACGTCGACTCAGCATACACTGAATTCACGCCCGCATACGCCGGCTGGCTTAGGAAGACTTTGGGGCAGGCTGGAAAAGAGGGGGCTTCCAGGGAAATCCTTTCTGAAATGGAAAAATCATTTTATTCCGGTTTAACGAGAGAATACGGACGTCTCAAGCTTGTTGACGCTCAAAACGGCGCTTTGAAAGGTATGAACCGGATTGAGTCGACGATGGGCTCATACGAGTCGCTTGGAAGCAGGAGGTTCGGCTGGGAGACTGCGTCAGCACTTTCGTCAAGGGCGTTAAAGAGGCTCAGGGAGACGGGCGTAAAAGACATTACCGACTCTATCAGGTTTCTCACGCACATCGACTTGACTGGAGGCCATCCATTCGAGCTTGACGCTGAAGGAATCCAAAAGTACAGTCACGCTTGCATGTTCCTCGAACCCGGAAAAACACCGCACCTTGTCACATGCAGGAACAACCATGGGAGGGGGATAGCGAAAATGTCGATTATGGAATTGTATTCAAAAGGGCTTGGGATAGACGTTCCCGACATGAACGTCTGGGCGAGCGCGATACCAAAAGGCGAAGTTCTCGACGAGCTCGCGGAAATCATGCTGACATCCCCCACAAACGCAAAAACGTTTTCCATAAAAGAACTCTTATACCCCTCGCTCAAGGAATTTTTCAACTATTACCTGGACAAGTACGTTCCGATAGAAATCAAGGGGAGCAGAAAACGCCTTACACTCCATATACGGACAGACCCATTCCATACCCCCGAACAGTTGAAGAAAACCGCTGAAATACTCTCGGACGCGGGAATCCCACCGGATAGGATTAAGTCAGAGATTGACTTTTAAAAATAAGAAAAGATAAAAACAAATGATTATTGATTCCTACAATAATCCGTCTTTTAACGCTATTTCCGCGTTCAAGATGCTCGCGCCCGCAGCACCGCGAATCGTGTTGTGTGATAGTGCGAAGAATCTCAGAATCTTCTCGCGCTTTCGCTCAATCCTGCCGACACTCACTGCCATTCCATTGCCCGCCATCCTGTCAAGTCTTGGCTGGGGCCTGTCAGGCTCCTCCCGTACTATGATTGGCGGGTTTGGCGCGGTCGGAAGCTTAAGTTCCTGCGCTCGTGCAGTGTATCCTGCAAGAAGATGCTTTATCTCGTCCACTTCAAAATCCCTTCCCAAACCAAGGGTAACAGTTTCAAGATGACCATTCAAGACGGGAATCCTGACGCATGAGGCGGTAATCGGAAACTCCAACGGCTTTTTTATTTCCCCCAAAATCTTGAGGGGCTCGGTCTCGACCTTCAGTTCTTCCCCCCCAATGTAGGGTATGGCGTTGTCGGTTATCGCCATCGACGGGACTCCGTCGTATCCGGCGCCCGACAAAGCCTGGTATGTTGCGACATGCATCCACTCGATTCCGAGCTCGTCGAATATCGGCTTCATCGGAACTACTATCCCTATTGTCGAACAGTTCGGGTTTGTGATGATGCCTCCATTCCAGCCTCTATTCCTCCTCTGCTCTTCAATAATCTTCATGTGGTCGGGGTTCACGTCTCCGACGACAAGCGGGACGTCCTCCACCATCCTATAAGTGCTCGTATTACTGTAGACTGGAATCTTTTTCGCGAAACTCGCCTCCAACTCTTTTGCGATGCTTGAGGGTGTTGCGCTGAACACGAGGTCGAGCCCGAACTCGTCAACAATCTTCGCGTTCGCGTCCACCACCTTCTCGTCCGCCACGCTCTCTGGTATGTCGCCCTCGATATACCATTTCGCGGCTTCAGAATACTTCTTCCCGACGCTTCGCTCCGACGCCGCAAGGGCGGTGAGCTCGAAGTACGGGTGGCCGACTAATCCTTGTATGAATCTCTGCCCCACCATTCCGGTGGCGCCTATCACTCCAACCTTGAGTTTGTCCATGAGTATCTCCCTAAAATACTGAATGACTGCTTAAAAACATTTAAGCGCGTTTTACCAGCGTCTCCTTGAAGAAGCCGACCGCTTTTCTCGCGCTTTTCACACCCCTTCTTTTCACAAACCCGACTCCGTGGTTTAGGAAAAGGACGGCACGGTTTTTGCTAGAAATCTCTACGTTGCCGGCCCTGATG
>DSAL01000113.1 GCA_011380095.1 Candidatus Altarchaeales archaeon | reverse complement strand
TTCCGGCAACAGTCAAGCCCTACGGCATGACTGCGAAGGAAATATTCCTCAACTACGACGACGTCGAGCAGATGGTCGGCGCAGAAATCAAAGACATACCGCTTGGAGCAGTCGCACTCTACACCTACACTCAAAAGTTCAAGACGGGGTTGCAACAGCTGATGGCCGGCTCGAGAAACTTCAACCTCGGCGAATTAGGCCGGAAAGACCTGATGTCTTTGACCAAAGACTGCGAGGCGGTGACGGGCATACCCTATGTGATGGACGCCTACCGCAGTGAAGCAGAAAAAATACTTGAAGGATAAAATCTCCATCACCCTTCTTTTTCCCTATTCTAACTGAAGACTGTGTTTATCAAACCACCCAGGTAGTTTGTGACTAGTATGACAAAAACCGCGATAGTCAGATGCTCGAAAATCACGCCCGCCGTATTATTCCCATCCTCTTTAGATATGAAGTAGCTTAATACTGCAAGAACCGAAAGGCCCCATGCTATGCTGACATAAACCGCCGTTTGAAGCGGGAGCAGTATCACCGGCACCGCAAAAGTGAGCGCGAAAAGGAATTTCGAAAAGAATGTTGAAAGCGTCGACGCCCAAATCTCTTTAGGCGTGTGGACATTCCCTGATTCCTCGCTTATGTGTATTCCCAAAGCGTCGCTGCAGGCGTCGGCGATTGCGATTGTAAGTATTCCGCCCAAAACAACAAGTCTTGAATGGGTTCCGGAGTTCAGCCCCACCATCAAGCCCAAAGTCGTGATGGCGCCGGAAGTCAGGCCGAACGCTACTCCTGTCTTTAGAGAACGCTTCATCGTTTAAAATAGGTTCTATGCGGATATTAAATCCACACACTCTCTTTTATATTACTCCCACTTAAACAGACTCTTCAGGAAAAAATAGTATAATTAAAATTAAAAAACCAAAAAAACTTATAAAATAAATTAAAACAAAAATTAAAGTTGATTAAGAAAACAATTTCTATAAAAAAATTTAGGAGAACTGATTTAGAAAGTAAACTCCGGTTTTTATCTTTAATTTACTTATGAATTCAGAACCCTCACATATGGTGAAAAATAGAAATGACAGGCCAGGAAACACTAAAAAAAATACTTGAGAAAAACCCGGGAGAACCTGAATTCCACCAGGCGGTAACCGAAGTATACGAATCACTGCAACCCGTCTTCGACAAACACCCCGAATACGCTGAAGCGAAAATATTCGAGCGAATCGCCGAACCCGAACGCGTCATAATGTTCAGGGTGCCGTGGGTAAACGACAAAGGCGAAATCCAAATCAACCGCGGATTCCGCGTGCAATTCAACAGTGCCCTCGGACCCTACAAGGGAGGTATAAGATTCCACAAGAGCGTCAACCTCAGCACCCTGAAATTCCTAGGGTTCGAGCAGATATTCAAAAACTCGCTGACCGGACTCATGATGGGAGGCGGAAAAGGCGGAAGCGACTTCGACCCGCACGGAAAAACAGACATGGAAGTGATGAGGTTCTGCCAAAGCTTCATGAACGAGCTATACCGGCATGTGGGTCCGGACACCGACGTTCCCGCAGGGGACATAGGAGTCGGCGCGAGAGAGGTTGGCTACCTGTTCGGCCAATACAAGAAGCTGACAAACAGCTTCACAGGCGTTCTCACAGGCAAAGGATTGGGGTGGGGCGGAAGCCTTGCGAGAAAAGAGGCGACGGGATTCGGACTGCTATACTTCGTCGAGGAAATGCTGAAGACGAGAAACGATTCAATGAAAGACAAGATTGTGGTAAGCTCGGGGTCCGGCAACGTATCAATATACGCGTCGGAAAAATGCGTTCAACTCGGCGCGAAAGTAGTTGCCATGAACGACTCCGCAGGATACGTCTACGACAAGGACGGGGTCGACTTGAAGGCGGTCCGCCAAATCAAGGAGGTTGAGCGTGGCAGGATAAAAGAATACTTGAAAGACCATCCGAAAGCCGAATACCATGAGGGAAGCGCGGGAATCTGGAACGTGAAATGCGACATAGCACTGCCCAACGCCACTCAAAACGAGATTGACGGGAAATCCGCGCAAACGCTTGTCGACAACGGAGTAGTAGCGGTCGGCGAGGGCGCTAACATGCCGTCAACTCCCGATGCCGTCAAAGTATTTTTGGAAAACAACATTCTCTTCGGACCGGCGAAAGCCGCGAACGCGGGAGGGGTGGCGACGTCAGGGCTTGAAATGTCTCAAAACAGCCAGAGGCTGTCATGGAGCTTCTACGAGGTTGACTCGAAACTCAAGCAGATAATGCAAAACATACACAAGTCGGCGCTCGACGCTTCGGAAAAATACAGTACGAAAGGAAACCTGGTTGACGGAGCCAACATCGCTGGATTCCTCAAAGTTGCCGGCGCCATGATGGAGCAGGGACTAGTGTAGTAAAAAAACATTATTCCCTTTATCTTTTTCCAATTACATATGATGTGCCATGCATGAAATCACTGGTAGGCGGGATTTGGCGGAAAACATAACCGAGATTACTGTAAAAGCGCCCCAGGTCGCGAAAAACGCGAAAGCCGGACAGTTCATAGTCCTCAGGGTGGACGAGCGGGGCGAGAGGATACCCCTGACGCTCTACGACTGGGACGAGCGTGAGGGGACTTTAGACTTGGTCTTCCTTCAAGTAGGGCTTTCAACCAAAAAACTCGCGTCGTTAAAAAAAAGGGAATATCTTTCGGATTTGGTGGGGCCGCTTGGAAAAGCGTTTCCAATCAAAAAATACGGGAAGGTGGCGTGCGTCGGAGGCGGAGTCGGAGTGCCTGCGATTTACCCGATAGCGAAAGCGCTTCGGCAGGCCGGAAACAAAGTGACTTCGATAATCGGGGCGCGATGCAACGAGCTTTTGATACTCGAGGGCGAAATGGAGTCCGCAAGTGACAATCTGAAAGTCTGCACCGACGACGGCTCTTGCGGGGTGAAAGGGTTCGTTACCCAAGTTCTTGAAGGAATGCTCGACGAACTAGACCTTGTCGTTGCGGTAGGGCCCGTCAAGATGATGCAGGCTGTCGCCGAACTCACAAGGGGAAAAGTCAAGTGTCTTGTAAGCCTTAACCCGATAATGGTGGACGGCACCGGAATGTGCGGAGCCTGCCGTGTGGTTGTCGACGGCAAGGTGAAGTTCGCCTGCGTGGACGGGCCGGATTTTGACGCCCACAAAGTCGACTTCGAAAACCTGTGGAACAAGAACAGCCAGTATGTTGAACAGGAAAAGCATGCCGTCAAATGCTGGGAGAAAAAGTAAAGATGCCGAAGACTCCGATGAAAGAGCAGGACTCCAAAAGCAGGGGAAAAAACTTCAGTGAAGTCGCGCTCGGATACACGGAAGATGAGGCCGTGAAGGAAGCCGCACGGTGCATAGAGTGCGGGAAATGCGTTGCCGGATGCCCGGTCGGCATAAACATTCCGGCATTCATCCACGAGATAAAAGAAGGGAACTTCGAAAAAGCCGCTGAAATACTCAAAAAAGACAATGTCCTGCCGGCCGTCTGCGGGCGCGTCTGCCCGCAGGAGTCCCAATGCGAGAAACTCTGTGTTTTAGGATTCAGGGACGAGCCTGTTGCGATAGGCCGACTGGAGCGTTTTGCGGCGGAATACGACAAATACGGTTTCGAAAAGCTCAATTCAACAGGGAAAAAGGTCGCGGTAGTCGGTTCGGGTCCAGCCGGACTTACTTGTGCGTCACAATTGGCTTTGAAAGGGCATGAGGTCGTGATTTTCGAGGCATTGCACAAGCCGGGCGGAGTATTGGAGTACGGGATACCGCCATTCAGGCTTCCCAGAAACGTTTTGGAAAAAGAGATAGACTACGTCAAAAAACTTGGGGTGGACATTAGGCTGAATTCCGTTGTGGGTCTTGCTCCGACATGCCGGGAGCTCTTGGACGAATACGACGCAGTCTTCATTTCAACCGGCGCCGGCCTCCCATACTTCATGGACCTGCCGGGCGAAACCTTGAACGGAGTTTATTCCGCAAACGAGTTTCTGATTAGGATTAATTTGATGCACGCCCACGAGTTCCCAAGATACGACACCCCCGTGTATGTTGGAATGAATGTCGCGGTGATTGGCGGGGGGAATGTGGCCATGGATTGCGCAAGATGCGCGCTTCGAGCCGGCGCGAAAAAAGTTTCAATAGTGTACCGCAGGACTAAAAACGAGATGCCGGCCAGGCAAGAGGAAGTGCATCACGCGGAAGAGGAGGGGATAGAATTCATGTACCTCACAAACCCGGTCGGATATCTTGGAGATGGCGGTCGCGTGAAGGGGGTTGAATGCGTTCGGATGAAGTTGGGGGAGCCCGACTCAAGCGGGAGGCGAAGTCCGGCGCCTGTTGAAGGAAGCAACTTCAAGATGCCGGCGGACACAGTGGTCGTCGCGATTGGTCAGGGCCCGAACCCGCTTTTGCTCGAGCGCTTTGAAGGGCTTGAACTCGATTCGCGCGGGAGAATTAAGGTTGATGAGCATCAAAGGACGTCCATAAGCAAGGTTTTTGCGGCAGGCGACATAGCGTCTAGGGCGGCGACTGTGATATCTGCCATGGCGGGCGGGAAAAAGGCGGCGAATGCGATAAACGATTTCCTAAAATAATTGATATAATAAACCAAAAAAACATAATTATTTTAAATTTAGTTATATTTTTAAACTAAAACACTATCAATTATTTAGTTTTTTAACCGCATATTATTAAAGAATAATCTTACTATTATAAGAAGCATGAATCCTGGAATGCAAGCCGGACTGTACGACCCGAAATTCGAGCACGACTCCTGCGGAGTCGGCTTTGTAGCAAACACTGACGGGTCGAAAACCAACAGGATAATACTTCAGGGACTAGAAGTCCTCGACCGGCTTAAACACAGGGGGGCTGCGGGAGCAGACCCAGAAACCGGAGACGGTTCAGGAATCCTCATCCAAATGCCGGACAAGTTCCTAAGGCTCCGCGCGCAATCATCTCGAATAAATCTTCCCCCCGCCGGAGAATACGGGTGCGGCCTGATATTCCTGCCCAAAGACCGCAAGGAAAGGGAAAAATGCAAAAAAGAAACCGAAAAAATCGCGAAATCCGAGGGGCTTGAGGTTTTAGGCTGGCGGAAAGTGCCGGTAAACCCGCAAGTCCTAGGGAATGTAGCGAAAAAATCAGAGCCCGAGATGGAGCACCTCTTCATCGGATTTGGAAGCGAAAAGACGGGTGTTGAAGCGTTAGAACGCAAACTCTATGTCGTCCGAAGGCTCGCCGAAAAAAAGATGGGTTCGCTCAAACTCTCACAAAAATCGTTCTTCTACATAACCCACCTTTCGGCGAAAGTACTGGTCTACAAGGGACTTCCTCTTCCAGAACGGTTGGGCGACTACTTCATGGACCTCAAGGATCCGGACATGGAGAGTGCCATAGCTCTCGTCCACTCAAGATACTCGACCAACACCTTTCCAAGCTGGAATCTCGCCCAACCATTCAGATACCTCGCGCACAACGGGGAAATCAACACCCTGCGGGGCAACATCAATTCGATGAGGGCGAGGGAAGCAAAGCTTGAAAGCAAGACGCTCGGGCAAGACTTGAAGAAGGTGCTGCCGACCATAGTCGAGGGGGGGAGCGATTCGGCGATGCTCGACAACGTGCTCGAACTCCTAGTGCAGTCAGGACGGAAGATACAGCATTCTATGTCCATGCTAATCCCCGAATCATGGAACCAGCTCAACCCCATCCGCCAAAACGTCCGGGAATTCTACGACTTCCACGCCCACTTCATGGAGCCGTGGGACGGGCCGTCGGCAGTCGCATTCACAAACGGGGACGTGATAGGCGCGATGCTCGACAGGAACGGCCTCAGGCCCGCAAGATACATAATCACGAAAGACAACTTCTGCGTCATGGCGTCGGAAGTCGGAGTCCTCGACATACCCTCTGAAAAAATCGCTTCGAAAGGAAGGCTTCTTCCCGGAAAAATATTTTTGATAGACACGCGCGACGGCTCGATAACCTACGATGATGAGATAAAAAACGATTTGGCCGGCAAAAACCCGTACGGGGAATGGAACAGAAAAAACAACGTGCTCCTAGACGAGGTCAGGAAAAAAGTCGACGTCGAAAAAATCGGAGAAGACGAGCTCTTCAAACTGCAGAAAAACTTCGGCTACACCCGCGAGGACTTGGAGACGATACTCTCGCCGATGGCGAAGGAGGCTCGGGAGCCGGTAGGCTCAATGGGCAACGACACGCCGCTTGCGGTATTCTCACGCCAGAAACCAATACTGTTCAACTACTTCAAACAGCTTTTCGCGCAAGTCACAAACCCGCCGATCGACAGCATAAGAGAAAGCCTTGTAATGTCGCTCGTATCTTTCATAGGAAGCCAGAAAAACCTTTTGACAGAATCCCCCGCGCACGCTCAGATGATAAGGCTCAACCATCCGATACTCGCAAACAAGGAAATCCAGATACTCAAAAAAATCGAGGTTGAAGGATTCAAAAGCAACGTCGTCGACATACTCTTCAATCCGGCGAAAGGCGAAGATGGATTGAAGAAGTCTTTGAAAAAAATCAACGATGCCTGCGAGAAGGCGATTGCGGGCGGCGTTAACATAATCATACTCTCAGACCGGGGCGTGGACGAAAATAACGCGTCAATACCCTCTCTTCTCGCGGTTTCATCCCTGCACCAGCATCTCGTCCGCAAAGGACTGCGCTCTCAGGCGAGCATAGTGCTTGAAAGCGGAGAGCCGAGGGAGGTCATGCATTTCGCGCTCCTCATAGGATTCGGCGCTTCGGCGGTAAACCCGTATCTCGCGCTGGAAACCCTAAGAAGCCTACACCAAAACGGGGTTTTAGGCGGGGGGGTGAGTTTTGACGAAGTCCGGAAGAACTACAGGGAAGCTTTGGGCAAGGGCATTTTGAAGATAATGTCGAAGATGGGGATTTCGACAATCAGAAGCTACTGCGGCTCCCAGATATTTGAGGCGATAGGGCTTGACAAAAAGTTTGTGGACGAATACTTCAGTGGAACTGCATCACGGATAGGTGGCGTGGGCTTGGAAAAGCTCGCCAAAGACGCGTTCGAACGCCACAAGAAGGCGTTCCACCCGACAGCCGGCGAATTCAAAATCCTTGATTTCGGAGGGCAATACAGGTGCCGGAAAGACGGGGAAAAACATCGCTGGGATTCGGACGCGATAACAAGCCTTCAGGAGGCTGTGAGAAAAAACGACTACAAAATATTCAAGAAATTTTCATCCATCATAAACCGGCAGGACAAGGACTTGTACACCATCCGCGGGCTCATAGACTTTAAGGGCGGAAAGCCGATTCCACTAGGCGAGGTCGAGCCTGCCGGGGAAATAGTCAAACGATTCGTTTCGGGGGCAATGAGTTTCGGCTCCATAAGCCGTGAAGCCCACGAGACCATTGCGATAGCGCTCAACCGGATGGGCTGCAGGTCTAATTCAGGTGAAGGCGGAGAGGATCCGGACAGGTTCAGGACGCTTCCAAACGGCGACAGCAGGATTAGCATGACCAAGCAGGTTGCGTCAGGACGGTTTGGAGTCACCACAAACTATCTCGTAAACTGCACGGAACTCCAAATCAAGATGGCTCAAGGCGCAAAGCCGGGCGAGGGCGGGCAGCTTCCAGGACACAAGGTTAACGAGGAGATAGCCAGGACAAGATACTCGACGCCCGGAGTAACACTCATATCCCCGCCTCCACACCACGACATCTACTCGATAGAGGATTTGGCGCAACTCATATTCGACTTGAAGAACGTGAACCCGAAGGCGCGCGTGAGCGTGAAACTTGTTTCGGAAATCGGGGTCGGAACGGTTGCTGCGGGAGTCGCAAAGGCGAAGGCCGACATGATATTAATCTCCGGGCATGACGGGGGAACCGGCGCATCCCCCCTGTCCTCCATAAAACACGCCGGACTTCCGTGGGAGATTGGGCTGGCGGAAACCCAGCAGACTCTTGTAATGAACAACCTAAGAGGCCTCGTCCGACTTCAGACGGACGGCCAGATTCGTACCGGCAAAGACATCGCGGTTGCCGCAATGCTTGGGGCTGAAGAATTCGGTTTCGCAACATCCCTGCTTGTAGTATTGGGGTGCGTGATGATGCGCAAATGCCACGTCAACACGTGTCCAGTGGGAATCGCAACCCAGGATCCGGTGCTTAGGAAACGGTTTTGCGGAAAGCCGGAATACCTGATAAACTTCTTCCACTTCATGGCCGAGGAATTGAGGGAGATTATGGCGGGGCTCGGATTCAAAACAGTCGACGAGATGGTGGGGCGGACAGACATGCTAGACTTCAAAGACGCGCTGGAATCCTGGAGGGGGCTGGGAGTCGACCTTTCAAAAATACTCTACAAGCCCGAAACATCGCAAGACACGCCGACGCGACACGATCAAAAAAGCCGTCATCCAGTCGGCAGGGTGCTGGACGAAAAACTGTCCAAACTCGTTTTGGCGGCCGCCAAAGCCGGCGAGCCGGTGGAACTGGACTTGACTATATCAAACACGGACCGCACGGTCGGCGGAATGCTTTCCGGAGCGATAACCAAAGAGTACGGCGAGCAGGGCCTTTCCGACGGCTTTGTGAAAATAAATTTCACCGGTTCTGCCGGACAATGCTTTGGCGCATTCCTCGTGAACGGAGTGGAATTCACGCTCAATGGAGACGCCAACGACTATGTCGGGAAAGGAATGTCCGGCGGGCGCATAATCGTGAAAATACCCCAAGCGTCAACATTCCCCTCAAACAAGAACATTATCGCCGGCAACGTCCTCCTATACGGTGCGACAGGAGGTGAAGCCTACATCAACGGAGTGGTCGGGGAACGGTTCGCCATCAGAAATTCTGGGGCTAGCGCGGTTGTCGAAGGCGTCGGCGACCACGGCTGCGAATACATGACTGGCGGGAGGATTGTGGTTTTGGGCAGGTGCGGGAGGAATTTCGCGGCCGGAATGAGCGGTGGAATCGCCTACGTTTATGATGAGGTCGGCAACTTCAACTACTTCTGCAATACCGAGATGGTCGGGATAGAAGAGCTTGACGGCCGCGACCTCGAAGTCGTCCACGAGATGATATGGAGTCACGTCCAGCATACTGAAAGCAAAAGGGGCAGGCGGATTCTCGACGATTTTGAGGCGGAATCAAGGAAATTCGTGAAGGTCATGCCCAATGAATACCGCAGGGTATTGGAGGCTCGGGGTGAATTATTGCAGGAGAAAAAGAGGGGGGATTATGATGGAACTTCCTGAATTCGGGGGCGGGTTTTGATGGGTCATCCCAGAGGGTTCCTCGAGAAAAAAAGGAGGGGCGCGAGATATCGAAGAGTATGCGAGCGCGTTAAAGACTACAAGCCCGTCTTGCAGGCGCGCCCCGAATCGATTTCAATAGAGCAGGCTTCCCGTTGCATGGATTGCGGAGTCCCATTCTGCCACCACGGGTGTCCGATAGGAAACACCATACCCGAATGGAACGACCTGATCTTCCGAAAGCAGTGGGGCGAGGCTTTCGAGATACTTGAGTCCACCAACAACCTCCCTGAAATCACGGGCAGGCTTTGTCCTGCATTGTGCGAGTACGCGTGCGTTGTCGGAATCCACGGCGACCCAGTGACCATCCGGGAGAACGAGCTTGCGGTAATAGAACACGCCTTCAAGCAAGGCTTGGTCAAGCCGAGGATAACCTCGGAAAAGTCAGGGAAAAAAGTCGCGGTAGTCGGGTCTGGTCCGGCGGGGCTTTCCTGCGCCCAGCAGCTTGCAAGAGCAGGGCACGAGGTGGTGGTTTTTGAGAAAGACTCAAAGCCCGGCGGGATACTCAGATACGGCATTCCCGACTTCAAGCTCGACAAGAAAATAATCGAGCGGAGAATCCGGCTGATGGAAGCAGAGGGGGTTACGTTCAAAACAGGAGTCAACGCCGGAGTCGACGTCTCCGCCAAAGAACTTCAAAAACAGTTCGACGCAATAGTCTTGTGCACGGGCTCTCGAAAGCCGAGGGACTTGAATGTGCCGGGGCGCGAGCTTGATGGAATACATTTTGCAATGGACTATTTCGCCCAGCAAAACAGGCGGGTGTCTGGCGAAAAGATTGATGTGGCTGAAATAACAGCCAAAGACAAGAATGTCGTGGTGGTTGGGGGAGGCGACACAGGTTCAGACTGCGTGGGGACAGCCCACCGTCAGGGCGCGAAATGCGTTACGCAAGTCGAGATATTGGAAAAGCCGTCGGCATGCAGGCCCGACGAGCATCCCTGGCCGACTTACCCTAGGATTCTTCAAACTTCATCATCTCACGAGGAGGGTGGGGAGCGATTGTGGAAGATTCTCACCAAAGAATTTTTGGGGGGTGGCAAAGTCGAGAAAATCAGGGCGGTAAACGTCGAGTTTGGGCCGGAAAAAGACGGGTGCGGAAGACCCGTCATGAAG
>DSAL01000081.1 GCA_011380095.1 Candidatus Altarchaeales archaeon | reverse complement strand
GTTAAGGTATAATAGTAGTGTGATGGCTGCAAATCCTAAAATGATGTAGTCGGTTTCATTGAATCCTTTGCGGTATTTCAGGACGAGTCCCGCAAGCCCGAACGCCAAAAGAAGCCATGTCGGGATTGTGAGCGAGTCGAGGCCCGGCCCGTGGTGGCCTTCAGGTTTTCCCTGCAAATTTAATATCAGGTGGGATGCGACGGAATAGAGTGGGTGGCCTTTCTGGACTTGGTTGTAGAACATCCAGGGCGTGAAAAGAAGGAACATTATCAGTAACGCAATGATGATTTCTTTCGCATTTCTCTTGGCTGAAAGCAAGAGGATGTAGGGTATGCTCATGTATCTTGTAAGAAGGCTTAATCCAAAGAACAAGCCCGTCTTCCTCTCTTTGATTGTGGCGAGCGCGAGCATGAGTAGGCTCAGGCTCAAAAGCTCTGTTCCCGCGAGAAAACCGTAGTTCAAAAGATAAGGCGAGAGCATTAGGGCGTAGAAAATGTTTTTGTCTATACTTGCAGAGTCCGAAATCTTAACGCAGGCGAGCGTGAAAACCGCGGAAACAATAATGATATACGCGTATTCGGCAATCTTGTAGCCTAAAAAACTCAGGGCGAATATTATTGTCGGCGTGAGTGGAGGCCGTTCCCACTCGAAATACTGGCCGCCAGAAAACATGTATTTCGCGTTTAGGACGTAGACTGCGAAATCCCAGGATACTCCTGACGTATGCTGATGTGCGAAGAATAGTGTTGATGCCAGCAACAAGATTATTATCACCTTGTTTTCAACGAGTGTTTTTTTCAATCCCATTATTTTTTCGTCCATATTCTCGTGTTCAGGTTCAGGTCTTCGACTATGCCGACGACGAGGCTTAGGTCTTTGAAGTATTCTTCGACTGGCGCGTATTCGAGGATTGTTTTGAAGAGTCTTGGCTCGAAAAGGTTTTTCTTGTAGGGTATTGCCACCATTATGTTTTCCCGGTTGAATGAAATATAAATCTTTCTCCCAGTCTTTTTCCTAAAGTCTGTGAGCCTTGCCATCAAGCTTGTCGAAAGTATGTATCTTGCCTCAAGCTGGTCGTCGCCGTAGACTACAAAGTATTTCTCGAACTCGGGGTCTTCGAGTTTTATCAAGTCAGGCCTCAAAATGTTTTTTGATTGGAGCGCTTTTCCAATCACGCTCCCAAACATTCCTTCAGCCGTGTCGGGGAGGACGATTGTCGTGCCCTTGAATTTTTTGTTGAAGTCTGCAGTGAAGAATATTCCCCTGAAAATCGTCTCATAGTGTGTGTGCCTCCTCCCCTTGCTGTCGCGGGTCTCGTGCTTTTCGAGCGCATGCATTTCTGAGAAATGCATTAGGGTCTTGCCAATCCTTCCGGCGACCATGTCTTCTGAGGAAAACCTGTCTACCCTGTCCAAAAAAATCCTGCTAGACTTGAAGGTCTGGCGTGATACTCCCTGGTCTGGATGGTAGTTGAGGTTTGGGTCGATGAACTTGACTATCTTGTCCATCACCTCCCGCTTGAATTCCCGAACGTATTCGCTTCGGTATTCATTGAACTTGAACCTCCAGACTGCGAGCGCAATCAATGCTGGCAGGAATACTCCGGCAAAACAGCAGACCTCGTTTTCGACTGAAAGATAGACTAAGGTGGAGGGTATTGCGAAGACGAGGAGTGGGATTACTATTGTTAGCGAGAGGAGGATGATTTTCTTAACAATAGTCTTTCGCTTTTCCTCAAGCTTTCGAAGCTCTGGCAGAAGCTCTCTTTCAAAGCAGGCCTTGAACTCTTCCCCCGTCTTCATGTCGGATTAACCAAGGATTTCTATTCCGCCCGAAACATTTTCCCGACGTCAACATTCTGGCGTTCGGATTCCTGGGCCTCGAAGAACGGCTCCCTCCCGTATCCAATGATTTTGGCGAAAATGTTTGTTGGAAACATTTGCACGGCATTGTTGTAGTCGAGGACTGAGGCGTTGTAGGATCTGCGCGCCGCCGAAATCTGCTCTTCAATCTCGTTGAGCGAGGACTGCAAGCTCAGGAAATTCTGGTTCGCCTTCAAGTCAGGATAGTTTTCAACGGCAATCAAAATGTTTCTTATGAACCCGCCAATCCGGTTGTTCAAGTCAACCTTCTGCTCGAGCTTGTTCGCCTTGATGGCTTCAGCCCGAAGCTCCGTGACTTTTGTCAAAAGCTCCCTCTCGTGAATCATGTACGTCTTCACCGAAGACACGAGGTTTGGTATCAGGTCGTATCTTTTTTTGAGCATGACGTCAACTGTTGAAAACGAGGTTTCAACCTGATTCTTCTTTCCGACAAGAGTGTTGTACATTACGGCGAATATTATGCCAAGAAATATCACGACGGCACCAAAGACCAGTAATGCACCCCCAAACGCTACTCCGAGAATCTCAATCATCTTGGATACTATTGGTTTTGCTCTAAATTAAAGCTTTACGTCCCACTACTTCTTCTCCCAGATTTCAGCGAACCTCAACAGTTTCTCGCACAACGTCTTAAGGTATTTCGGGTCTTGGGGCAGGCCGTAGTCTAGGAGAACTACAGAATCTTTTTTTACCGTCATCTTCTTTTCGAAGAATTCGCCAATCTGGCTTGAAACATTCATGACACCTGGTTTTAGGCGGAGGAGTTCTTCGATTCTCTTCAAAGAATCCTCGTCGAGCGCGATTTTCGTTTCATCACCCGCCTTGTTGTCTAAAGGCCGGACTGTTATCAGCTTGTTTTTCACGACAGGCTTGCCTCCCATGTAGTGCATGTCCATTCCAAGCCCGCTGACGTGCAGTGTGCTTGAGGTTATTGCATCAATAGGAAGCCGGAAGCTTCCGGAAAACTCTATTTTTGTGAGAAGCGAGTCTGAGACAAGCCTTGCTGAAACAAGAAGCTGTCTTCCGCCAACGGTTCCTCCCAACAGCGGACAGTCGCTTTTCCCAATGCATGATACCGTGAGCGTTGACAGGCTTTCAGGCTTGCTCGCGAACTCGAGCCCGAACTCACCCTTCAAAGTTTCAAGAGCCGTCAGGAAGTTCGCGTATTTTTCTCCTGCATTCAATGGCGTTGTGAATCCTGAACTTTTTCCCGACTTCAAAATCTTGGATGCTACAACTACCAGAATCAACGTGGCCGCTATCACTGTGATGATTATTCCGCCAGAACACATCAGCCGAAAACAGACGTCAAATCCATCTGAAATAAAATTGAAAACGCCGATTTAAAACCATGCGCGAACTGTCGTATTTATCCTCCGGTTCTTATTGTTTGGCTTATGGTTGTTCCAAAACGGTTGGGCGAGATTCTTCCAAGTCCCGGCGGCACGCAACACGTGCTGAAGGCTCCGGACGACAAGACGTTCAGGGTTCACGAGACGATAGCCTGGATTTGGGAGCATTGTGACGGAAGGCGGACTGTACCCGAAATAACGAAAGACTTGGTCGAGCTTTTGGAGTTGGAGGGCGAGCGGGCTGAAGCGGAAAAAGACAACGTCTTGAAGACCCTCAACCAGTTGAAGCACATGGGTTTAATGGAGTTCTAGCCTCACGCACACTCTTTTTTATTCAAGCCTTTTCAATACTCTTTTTATGAGATGCGCGCCCGTCCTAACGATGATACTGCTCTTTTCGTCTTTTGCCTTTGCCGGAGAATGCCCGCCGGGTTCCGCATGCTTTTTGTGCGGGGGCGTCGACGGCATACCCTGCACTAAAGACTGCACTGGCGCTTGGAGCGAAAGGTCGAGGTCATACGTCTCCTGCGAGTGCCCGCAGGGGGAGGACTGCAAATGCTTCTGCCCGTTCATGCCTGAAATGAGTTTGGAGTGCGCGCTCGACTTCTCATGCTCTTCACAGCTGATTTCGGACTTCAGCGGGGCGGCAGGATATGTCGCAAAGATTCAGGGCACTCCCAGGCTGATAAAGGCGGGAACCGGAGACGAGCTTCCACTGACTCAATTGAGCGTCATAAACGAGGGCGACACAATCGTCATAGCAGACGGCGAGAATGCAGTCATAATGTTTCCGGGAAACAATCTCAGAAGCTTTTGGGGGGAGTCTGAAATCACCGTCTACTCGAGCGAAAAGTCGCTTCGCCTTCAAGGCGAGGGGAAGGGGTGGTTTGCAGACACGATTCCCGGGAAAATCGTGCGTGAACTGTTGGATTCGGAACGCCGTGCGAGGGCGGTGACGATAACAGGAACCGGCGACTACATCAAGGATTACAAAAGCCTTGCTGAAAAACAATATTTCCAAGAGCATCCGGAGGAATTGTATGTTGAATACGGCATAAACTCGGAAGTCATATTCGAAATATCAAAAGACTCTCAGACCGTGAAAGTCATTGAAGGCTCGGTCACAGTGGAAAACAATCAAGGAGAAAAGGCGGAGGTCTCTTCGGGAGAAAAATACACTTCAAGGGCACAGGACGCCGGAGTTAAAGACGACTTCAACTACAAGAGCGAAGAATTCTGGTGGACTGAAGGATTTGAAAAACTAAGGTGCGGGGAATTCTGTCCGAAAGGTTTCTCGCAAACGCCGTATCCTGGATGCTCGTGCATAGAGGCGGGCGCGGGCGGGGAAACATCCGGCGGATGCTGTTCTCCCGCAATCGGATTGATACTCTCGTCTCTTGTTTTTATCTTCTCGAAAAAACAATTCTAATACAAGATGAAAATCATACCGCTCCTTTTCGCAGCACTTCTTCTTTCAGGATGCTTGTGCTGTCCTTTTACCGGCAGAAGCGACGAGGAGCGCGACGCATACAATAGAATGAGGTTCGCGGAATTAACTGACAGGGCGGGCGTCACGATAACCGGCGAGCCGGGAGACTACTGCTTCGACTGCTACATCACCTATTCCAATCCAGGCTCCATGGATATCACGCTCACATCTGAGGAGCTTTCCAGCTATCTCCAGGCGACAAACAACGAGAACGGGCCTCTCAAAAACATTGAGGTGACATTAGGCGATGATAATCGCGCGGAGATGACTTGCGACGCCGACCTGTCCTCCTACGGCTATGGCATTCAGGTTCCGGTATACGCTTCCGGGACGATAGAAAAATCATCGTCAAAAACGGTGAAAATCAAATTGGATGAAGTCAAGTCCGGACCGCTTCCCGTACCAACAGAATACGCTTCCATGGGCGAGGACGAGCTCAACAACCTTGTCAACCGCCAGCTCGCACAGATGCCGGGACTTCAGATTGACGAGTTTTCAATAGACGGCGGGCAACTCCACTTCAAGGGAGACTTCCCGAAAACCATAAGCGCGTGAAAACCCAAAACGCCTTTTAATTTCAATAGAAACTCTAGCATATCTCTTTGTAAGGTTCGACTACTATTATCGTTATGCCAAGCGGGTCTTCACAGTGTTCGGAGCAGGTGACGTGGTATTCGCCGACTCTGTCGGCCTTTAGCGTGAAAACGTGGAATTCTCCAGGCTGAAGCAGGATGCTCTTGTTGGTCGACGGGTCTTGGAGTTTATACAAACCCTTGTTGTTGTATACGAATATCATGATGGTGTCGTCCAAAAACCCCTTCACAGTGTCGGGCTTAAACCTTCCTGACTCGAGAGTCATCTTGTACTGTCTCGTTGTCGGAACATAATCCAGGTCGAGGACGGTCTTGCAGGGCAGCGTAGTGGTCGTTGTCGTGCACTGCCATCTCGCGCAAACACATTCCGGCTGGGGCGGTTCAATGCAGACTGTTTCGCGTGAAGAATAATCCGAAGTATTATGGTATGAAACGTTTGTCACAGGAGGCGGGCAATCGCCGTCTCTCATGGTTGTCGTAGTCGTGTCCGCATACCCCGCAAGCAAAATATCCCATCCTCCAGTCTCGTCCGGCTTCAAGACCATTCCAGCCTCGCCCCCCGGCACGGTCCTTGAAATGTATTCTATACACTCCGTCCTGTCGGGTCCGCCGGCAATATACCCCGCCGCAAAACCCATCACAACAGAAATCATGAAAGTAAGGCCGACTGCAAGCGCAATGGGGGGTATGCCAAAGCCAACTGATAACAGCGGTTTTTTAGGGGCGCTTCCCGCGGAACTTAAGGCCATATCCTAAATAAAAAATAGTCTTACGGATATAAAATCAAGGCTAAATATCTTCTGGCTGGCTTAAAGTTCAATAAGTTTTAGCCTCTCCGTTCCCCTTCCATTCCCCAAACAGTCTCCTGCACTCCTCACCCAACACTCCGCCGACAATCTCAACGTCTGAACCGCCCTCCATCTTCATCCGCTCGTTTGGAATGGAGAGTTCGCTGAATCCTGAGTCAGCCGCGTCACTGATTTTCGCGCCATAAACAATCTTGTCTATTTTCGCCCAGTGGCATGCGCTAAAACACATTGGGCACGGCTCGGTCGTCGAGTAAATCACGCACCCGGACAAGTCTACTGTCCCAAGCTTTTTGCAGGCCTTCCTTATCGCGTTGATTTCAGCGTGGGCTGTAATGTCGCCGTCAATCCAAACGGTATTGTGGGCGCGGGAAACTATTCTGCCGTCCTTCACGATGCATGCGCCAAAAGGGGTCTGGCCCAAACGGATTCCCTCCCGGACTTTTTCAACGGCCTTCCTCATGAACTCTTCGTCGGACGCCATCTTCTACCTGTAGGTGCAGTCGTGGATTTTAGGGTCGATGTATGTCTGATTGCACTTTAACTCCAAAGCCGCGTCCTCAATCAAAACGCAAAGGCACGGGTTCACAAGACCCAAATCCACGTGGTGCATCAGACAGTCGTCCCTCATCCACAAATCCCTCAGGTCAAGGCACATGTACGGGTTGGGCTTGCGGTATTTCACGAAATTATAAATGCAGTCGTCCTGGATTTTCGCTGAAGTAATCTTCCCGCAATACTCTATGTCGTTTAGCTTGAACGCCATGGAGCGGTAACACCAGTTCATCTGGTCTAGACTCTCGATTCTCGCGCACTTGTCCGGGTTCAACTCAACCTCTGCCTCGCACCGCAACCTAATGCTTAAATCGCCGATGCCGGAGCAGAAACTCGAGTTCTTCACGTTCAACGCGAGATTGTGGAAACAGTTGTCCCGTTTCACAGAATCTTCAACGCCAACGCACGACACGTTCAACGGGGGAATGTCTTCGAAGGCTTCAGACTCATCCACCCAATTCTCCGCCTCCCCCAATGTTGTTGTGGGGTAAACAGAATCCGAAGTTTTCATGCCGGCAGAATCACTTAAACCCGCACTTGAAGCTTCCTCGTCTGTCGCGCACCCTAAAACAAGGATGCATGCGAGCAAAACCGCCGGCATAATACGCCCACTTCCCTTCACTGTTCAATCCTCACTACAATAGTCTCGCCGACCGTCCTGTTCAAACTGTCGGTCAACTCTGCCGTAATAGTATAGTTGCCTGGCCGGATTCCAGAGCATCCCGTGCAGCTTGGAAGCCTCTCCTCAATTGTGAACGAGTTAAACCCGTCAATCACGCCCACACTTTCCCTCCTGTTTATCCTGTCTCTTCTGGAATAGATTCCGTGAACCCATAATACCCCCTCAAACTCCTCTTTTGATTGGACTTCCACGTTCAAGACGATAATCTCTTTTGAGCGATAGAGGAACTTGTCTGAGCTGAAAGATTCAATGTAACATTGGGTGTAATATTCTCCGTCTGAAGATTTCCCGCCCGAGAGGTTTACGGCCGCGAAAACCACAAGCATTACTGCAGCCATCACGCCCGCCGAAATCAAAGCGTTTTTCCGCATGCCAGATTATAACGCGCCAGACTTTAAATCCTCGAAAACCTGTTTGGCCTTGAAACTCGTCCGTGCCATCGGGCTTGCGACAACACTCTTAAAACCCAGTTCAAGCCCGGCATCTCCAAGCCGTTCGAAATCCTCCGGACTCCAATACCTTCTTACCTCCAACTGTTTTTTCGTCGGCTGGAGATACTGGCCCAAAACAAGGATGTCGACGCCTGCACAAACCAGGTCTTCCATGGCGGAAATAACCTCGTCTTCCTCCTCGCCCAACCCGAGGAGGATGCTGGATTTGGTAAGGACGCGGGCGTCTTTCGCAGACTCCAAAACCTTAAGCGACTTCCCGTATCCGGCACGCGCGTCCCTGACTTTCGGACTCAATCTTTCAACAGTCTCGATGTTGTGGGCGAAAACGTCAAGGCCTGACGACGCGACAAGTCCGACAAGGCTCTCATCCCCCCCGAAATCCGGAGTCAATGCTTCAACACGAACCCCCCCCAAATCTTTCAACGCATTCACACACTCCACGTAATGTCCGGCACCAAAATCCGCAAGATCGTCGCGGTCGACGCTCGTCAAGACTACGTAAGACAATCCCAACTCTCTCACGGCTTTGGCAAGGCGCGCAGGCTCGCCAGCCGAAACCGCCTCCCCGGAAACTCCGGTCTTGACGCTGCAGAACCCGCAGTTTCTCGTGCAAACACTACCTAAAACCATGAATGTCGCGGTCCCGCAACCCCAGCATTCCCCGCGGTTGGGGCATTTCGCCTCAACACACACGGTATTCAGGCCGTGATTTTGCAGCGTCCTTTTGGTTTCCATTCCAAAGCCTGCGGGAACGCGGCTTTTAATCCAAGACGGCTTCATCTCGCTCCAAAACAAAATCAAAGGCTTTTCCGCTTATATACATCCAAGGAAATTCAATAAATCAAAAATGAAGACGGCATACACCCTCCTGGCGCTCACTATACTTTCGGCAACAACAGTGGCGTGGGGTCCCGTCGCCCACAAATACTTGTGCGAGGAGGCCGTGAAAAACGTTTGGGGTGGGGAAGCCATTGAAGAATGCATCACCAACCCTCCGTCAGACTTTCTTTTGAGATTATGCGAGGCTGCCAGGGAGGTTTCAGGCGACGAATACTATGAGACATGCAAGTCCACGATATTCCAAAACGCTAACGTCCACCCCTCAATGGTTCCGGCGGAAATATTCGGGGATGAAATCCTGCACAAAAACTACGACTCATGCCCCATCAAAGACCCCAGCAAAAAAACCTATTACTGCGGAAGCCGGGGGGATGGGAAGGCTCCGGAACTCGCACAGAAATGGTTCGACCAGATGGACGAGGCTGAAGGCAAGTGCATGCGGGTCTGGATGTTTTGCGTTGCAAGCCACTATTACGCGGACGCGCAAAGCCCGCTCCGCCAGCTCGACGACTCGACAATACAAAACGACTGCGTTAATGTCATAGAAAAACAAGCGGACAGGCAGATACAAAACCAGGGTCTTGCCGGCTGGAGTGTCGGAACAACCTGCGAGTTCAGCCGTGGCAAAAAATTCGAGGACTACAAACAAAGATTCGGGCTTAGCGCTTCAACAGCGCAGGGCATACTAAACCTCCTTGAAAAAACTGCTTTAGACAAGAAGGACGCCCCCTACAGGGCGGAGAACAGGGTTGTCGTGCTGGCGAACAACATAGACCACGACCTTGCCACGGGATTCTACAACATTCTCCGCGAAAACGGGAATACCCTGGAATTCATAGACGCAAGCCAGTTTCAGGAGAAAAAATACGCGGAAAAAATAATAATACTCGGAGGGCACGGGGCGCCGGCAGGCGTTGGACTCATAGTCTCGGACCTAATCTCGAAGACAACCCGCGACAATCTTGAAACTCCCGGAGCCAAAATATTCGAGGAAAAAGAGGGCGTGTGGACCTTAAACCAGAAAATCCTTTTGATAGCAGGCTACTCCAAGGACGACACGCAGAAATCCTGGATGCAAAACCAGGATGAAATACTCGCCACCCTCTCCTAAACTTAATTAATAAAAGTATAAGCGTAAATCCTAAGGCGTAATAAAATGGCGGGCAAAGTATTGAAACTTGGACTGCCCAAAGGCAGCCTGCAGGAATCCACGTTCAACCTCTTCAAAAAGGCGGGGTTCAGGATATCCTGTTCGAGCAGAAGCTACTACCCCAAGATAGACGACCCTAAAATAGAGCCGATTCTAATGAGGGCGCAGGAGATCGCCCGCTACGTCGAGCTCGGATTCCTCGACGCAGGACTGACCGGATACGACTGGGTTTTGGAGAACAGGGCGAAAGTGAAGATAATCTCCGACTTCATATACAGCAAGCAGCAGATGAGGCCCGTCAAATGGGTTCTTGCAGCCCCAAAAGGGGGGAAAATCAAGTCCGTGAAAGACTTGGAGGGAAAGACAATTGCGACCGAAGTAGTCAATATCACAAAAGATTACTTGAAGAAGAATAATGTCACGGCAAACGTAGAATTCAGCTGGGGCGCAACAGAAGCCAAGCCCCCCAAACTCGCGGACGCGATAGTCGAGGTGACTGAAACCGGCTCGACAATAGTCGCAAACAATCTTGAAATAATAGACACGCTCCTCGAGTCGACTACAAAACTCATAGCCAACAAGGAGTCGTGGAAGGACAAGTGGAAGCAGGATAAGATAAACGAGCTAAACATGCTCCTGCAGGGGGCGCTCGCCGCAGAAGAGAAAGTAGGCTTGAAACTCAACGTCGAATGCAAAAACCTCGAG
>DSAL01000100.1 GCA_011380095.1 Candidatus Altarchaeales archaeon | reverse complement strand
GGGTTTCCCGGGTCTTGCGAAAACACTCCTTGTAAATAGCTTATCCTGTGTTTTGGGATTGAAGTTCAACAGGATACAATGCACTCCAGACCTCATGCCGTCAGACATCACTGGAACATACATTATCGACGAGCAGGAGGGCTCGAAATCATTCAGGTTCGTCCACGGCCCGGTTTTCACGAACATGCTTTTGGCAGACGAGATAAACCGTGCCACCCCTAAAACCCAGTCCGCGCTTTTGGAGGCCATGCAGGAGAGGCAGGTTACGTCAGGCGGAAAAACATACCCTCTTGAAAAACCGTTCATGGTTTTGGCGACCCAAAACCCAATAGAAATGGAGGGGACATACCCGCTTCCGGAAGCGCAGGTCGACAGGTTCCTCCTCAAGATTCTTGTCGACTACCCGACTCCGGAAGAGGAGGAGGAGATTGTGGAGATGTATGCGAAGGCCGAACCCCCCAGTTCATGTCTGACGCCGCTTTGGAGTGGCGGGGGGGAAGTTGATTCGAGGACTAGTCTGATAGCCATGAAAAACCTTATGGCGATACAAAAGCTCACAAGACTCATGCCGATAAGCCAGGACATCAGAAAGCACGCCCTGAACATAGTCTTCAATACTAGGCCGAAATCGGGGGGGAGCGCCGCAGAACACCTGGATTACGGGGCTTCTCCGAGGGCGAGCATCGGGCTTGTTTTGGCCGCCAAGGCGAACGCCCTGATTTCAGGCAGAAACTATGTCAGCAAAAAGGATGTTGAGGAGATGGCGTATCCGGTATTGAGGCACAGGCTGATACTTAGTTTTGAAAGCGAGCGCAAGGGCTTGACGACAGACGACGTCATCCAAGAAATTTTAGGGGAGGTATAGATGAGGGCGCCTGAAAATTCAGGCGGGGCAGAGCCGGCCGAACGCCAATGGTGGCGGAGGTGGCGAAGTGATTGACCCGGCCTTTCTCGACGAGCTTAAGCAACTGAATTTTCTCTTGCGAAAGAAAGTATCAACGCTTTATGCTGGAGGCCGTCCGTCCATAATGCAGGGGAAAGGCATTGAGGTTGTAGACTACCGCGAGTATATACCCGGAGACGACATCCGACTTATCGACTGGAACCTCTATGCCCGGACTGAAAAACTCTACATAAAGCGTTTCATGGAGGAGCGCGACCTCATAATGCATCTTCTCGTCGACAGTTCCGCGAGCATGGATTTTACTACCGGGGGGATGAGGAAGTTTGATTATGCCGCGACAATCGCCGCCGGATTCGCTTTTCTCGCGGTTGAAAACGAGGAGAAGTATGCGTGCGGCTCTACTCCGACAGCGTGAAGACTGTGACGGACGCAAGGAAGAGCAAGAAGCATTTGTATGACACAATCAGGCTCTTGAACAATATGGAGCTTTCCGGAAGAACCAACATGGGCGTCTCCGCAACGCAATACAACAAGCTCATAAAATCCAAGTCGTACGTAATCGTCCTCTCCGACTTTCTAGAAGACCTGCCGTCTATAAAAGAGGGGGTACACCGGCTTTCAAGGAGGAGCCTTGAACTTACGCTAATACAAGTCCTCGACCCGTGGGAGACTGATTTAGGCTGGAGGATGGACGTGAACTTCGAGGACATGGAGACTGACGAGGTGAAGCGCACATACATTAGTCCGGGATTCAAGAAGGAGTATGGTGAACGGATTAAGAGCCACACCCGCTCGGTTCAAGAGCTTGCAAACGACTTCGGCGCGGAATTCATAACAGTCAACACGCAAAAACCGTTGATAGACGTGTTCATAGAGTTGATGGGGGGTATAAAGCGTGGCGACTGAACTCTCGGGCGTCGGGCTGGGGCAAGCAGGCATGCTGGCTTTTTTACTTCTGACACTGCCGCTCATAATCCTCTACATCCTAAAGCCCAAACCAAAGAAAGTCCGGTTTCCCTCCGTAATGTTCATCGAAATGCTGTTGAGGAAAAGCAGGTTCAGGAATTTTCTGGAGCGCATTGTGAAAGACCCCCTCCTGCTACTCCAAATCCTGGTCATACTGTTGATTTCCGCCGCACTTGCAATGCCCTACGCAATACTTAGGGTGCCGGGGATTGAAGACGAGAATATCGTCATAGTATTGGATGCGTCAGCCAGCATGAAGGCTTCAGACGTTCATCCGACGCGTTTCGCAAGGTCGGTCGCAATAGCCGATGAAATACTTTCAAAGTCGACGCCAGACTCCAAGGCGTCGATAATACTTGCCGCGAATACTCCCGCGCTCGCTTTAAGCCGGTCTTCTCCCGAAACCGCAAGACAAGTCTTGAAAAAACTTTCGGCGTCAGACGCCTCAAGCTCTCTGAACGACGCGATAAGCCTTGCGGTGGACTTCAAGTCCGACGAGCTTGGAAACAGCGTCTATGTGATATCGGACTTCAATGATGTTTCAGGAATCGAAGCCTCAAACTCCATATTAAAACATGCGGGCTTCACGACAGAATGGGTAAAAGTGTCGGGGGGAGGGGAGAACATTGGCTTGACCGAGTCAGTACTCGAACACAACCTCCTTGACGGCAGCGTTTTCATATCCGTTGCGGCCGCAAACTTCGGGGGAACTCGTGAATGCGCTGTCAGGATACGGCAGAACGGCAATGTAATAGATTCTAAAAACGCCGTCTGTCCGGGCGGGGGGAGCACTTTCATAGAATTCAATATCCCGTCGGCTGGAGTGGACAGAAAGCTTACAGTCTCTCTTGAAGACGGCGGGTCGCTGCCCGTCGACGACAATGTCTATCTTTTCGTGCCGGCCCAGAAAAAGCAGAAGATACTGCTTTTGGGCGCTGAAGACTCAAACAAGTTTCTGAAGCTTATGCTACAGAGCATGCCAGACGTCGACCTGACAGTCCAAGTACCGCCAATCATACCAAAACCCTACGAGTTTGACGTAGTGATACTGGGGGAAGTCGAACCTTCACTCATACTCCCCGGAACATTCCGCGACATACAGTCTCACGTTCAGGAGGGGGGAGCGTTCATCGCGGTTGCGGGAGACCGGATTTGGGCCGTTGATTCCCCGAATTTTTGGAACATGCTCGGACTCTCATGGCTTGAATACCGTGAAAAGGCGAGTAACGTCAGAGTGGTTCAAGGACATCCGAGCGTCAAAGACCTGACTTTAGACAACGTGCTGGTTGAAAAATATTTTCTGCCGAACGTGACTAAAGACCACACCCCCCTGATGACGGCCGACGGGATGCCGTTGAACTACATAAGACGGGACGGCGAGGGATATGCAGTTTTCATGGGATTGAATCAGGAGCCCGAGTTCAGCAACTTTTATTATTCTTCAAGCTACCCGATATTTTGGAGCCAGCTTCTCGAATACTTGAAGACTGGCCGGGAGGCGGGCGAAACCTACAATTACCCGTCGGGAAGCCTGCTGTTATTGTCTTCACCCCAGTATGTTGGAACCCCCTCAGGAGTCTGGATTAACTCGTCAAGGATTATTCTCGATGAAGCCGGCTTTTACTCCCTCCCGCACGGTTCTGCTGGCGTCAGCCTCATAGACCTTGCGGAATCAAACATTACTGGCGGGCAAATAGATTTACTCATGGATGCGGACGGATTTTTCGCCGGGAGCGCGATGGTTTCCAGGGAATTCCATTTTCAAAATATTCTTTTGACGGTAGTACTAGCGTTCATAATACTTGACGTATCCCTCTACGTCAGGAGGGGCCTGGTTTAGGATGGACTTGTCAGCGTTATCCGGGTTTTTCACGGGAATGAACGTCGGGTTTGAAACCCCAGTGTACGCCGTTTTCGCGGCGCCGGTGTTTGGAATACTGTTATACCGGGCCCTCGCAGAGAGGGCGGACAGACGGAGGGTAATATTCTATTCAACCAGGATTTTAATCGTTTTGCTGATTGCCGCAGCCATTGCGGGGCCCGTCCAGCTTGAATCAACCCGCGAGGTTGGCGCCCTGCCCCCGATAACCGTCTTACAGGACACTTCAGAGAGCATGAACGTTTACGACACCCTGGGTCTCGGGCAGAAGATAGTTTCGGCGGCGGCCGCAAGCATAGGGAACAAAAGCCTTGCGGGATATGTGGACTATAAAACATTCATTGACGTGAACATGTCAAGGATTGGCGACAACCTATACTCGTCTTTCGCGGAATTCAACGGCCAGCCTGGCGCAGTAATCCTCATTAGCGACGGAAACAATAATGCTGGCAGACTTCCGATAGACGTTGTCGAAGCATTCAGAAAGACCAACGCATCGCTTTACGTCGTGAAGCCCGCGCTTTCAAGGGCGGACTGGTATGTCAGCAGGGTTTATTGCGAGCAGAAGGTGGGAAAGGGAACGGAATTCACGCTTTATGTCGACGTAGGATACACTGGAAACAAGACCGACAAGGCGAGCCTTCTGATATACGTTGACGGCCATAAAAAATTCGATAAGGTAGTCCGGCAGACGTCTAGGATAACAAGCCACGAGTTTACACTAAAGCTTGATTCTATCGGAGTCCACGAGGTTAGGGTCGAAATCCTGCCTGAATCCGACGACAATATAGCGTTCAACAACAGGTTCTACAAGTCTGTTGAAGTCGTTGAGACTCCGCGCATACTTCTTGTCACAGAAAAACGCAATTCGCCCATTGCGAACGTGTTCGACAGGATATACCAGGTTGACGTTTCAGGCACGCTCCCCTCAAACTTCCAACGATACTCCGCCATCGTATTCGACAACCAGCCGATAGATGCTTTAAACCAAAAGACGAATGTCTTGAAAAACTATCTTTTGGACGGGGGCGGAATGCTTGTCGTCGGCGGAAAAAACGCCTACGATTATGGAAACTACTCCAACACCCATTTCGAAACGCTACTCCCAGTCACCTCAAGCACCGAGCCCAAGGAAAAGAGAAACCCGCTCGCAGTAATCTTTTTGATAGACATTTCAAAAAGCACGGAATACGGGAAGGGCGACTCGAAGATAGACATTGAAAAAGCCGTTCTTCTCCGAATGCTAAGCGACCTGAACGACAATGATAGCGTGGGGGTAATAGCGTTCAGGGAGGAGGCCTACCTAGTGTCTCCACTAAGCCAGCTTGGAGGAAAAAGAGTTGAATTGGAGTCAAAGGTGAGGAGGCTTGTCGAAAACGGCGGCACGGCAATATACCCTGCGCTTGAGATGGGTGTGAGCATGCTCCAAAACGCCAACATGGACAGGATAATGATACTGCTCTCTGACGGAGTCACTAGCATGTCTGACAGGGGGAAAGTGAATTATCTCGTCGAAACATTCCCTGAAAAAGGCATTTCACTCTATCTCGTCGGCATAGGATACGACGCGGACAAACGGTTCATGATGGAGGCCGCCCTCCGTTCCGGGGGCGCATACTACCTACCGCAAGACACTGAAAGGCTTAGGATGGAGTTTGATGAGAAGTATGACGCGAACGCCGGCAACAGGCTTGCGGTACGCGACTACGCCCACTACATCACGCAAAACCTCGACGTAAGCAGTCTTGAAGTGGACAAGTTGAATACAGTATACCGCAAGAACGCGGCGAGGACGCTCGTAACAACGCAGGGCGGCGCGCCCATACTTTCGATATGGCGTTTCGGGCTTGGAAGAATCGCGGCGTTGACGACAGACAACGGGGCGGAATGGGCGCCGGGCCTTTATTCCAAAGACAATACTCTTGCCGCAAGAACCGGCAACTGGGTTATCGGAGGGCTTGAAAAGGATAAAGAAATAATAATCGAGCCGGTGGACGGGACGCAAGGTCTTGAAGTCGAGTTTTACGTGCAGGCTAAATGCAGGCCTAAAATACTGCTCGCTCAAAGCAATAATGTGATAATAGAGGGTAAAGTCCGGCAGTTGGGTTTTAACCAGTATAGCATCGCGTTCACCCCGACTTTAACGGGCCTTGTGCACGTCAAAGCCGAATGCGATGAAAGCTCGGACGCGGGAGCGTTGGCGGTAAACTATCCTTTGGAATACAGCGTGTTGAATCCGGACGAACGGACGCTTGAAAGGCTCGCGATTGCCGGCGGAGGACGAGTGTATCCGCCCGATGAAATCGAAAGTCTTGTTGAAGAAGTCGTTTCAAGAATGGCGAGGACTTCAGAACGGATTGAGGTAAAGAAAACGCCCCTGTGGCATTATCTCGCAATCTTGACGCTCGCACTCTATTTCATCGACGCGTGCGCGAGAAGGATTAAGGTAATATTAGACTTGAAGAATGGATAAAAAAACACATTACTGAATCTCGAGGATAGTGGTTGTCCTAGTCGTCGACACAGCTTACGAACCCGGGTTTTGGAGCGTAAACCAGCCCCTTTTCCTCAAGCTCCCCGAGAATTTCCTTAAGCTCCCTTTGCGTAATCCTCTCTTTAACAGCCTCCTGCCGAAGCCTTCGGATCTCAAGGCTGTTGAGCTTGTGTATTATGTTGTAGACTGCCTGCCTTTTGCCGGCATGCTCAAGCCGTGACTCATGCTTCCATGAACGCTGCGGCTGGACTGACGGGGATTCTATGAAACAACTCCTCGTCTTAACATCGTACCAGACGCATCCCGCACCAATGCAAGTGTCGCGGTCAGGGTACATGTGACAAGTCTTTTTTAAACTAGATGCTTCAGTCAAACCAACCACCACTAGGACACTATTATTGGAAATCCCGAATAAAAATAAAACCCCGAAAAACAGGTACAATGTTTTGGAAGCCGGCTTTTATCCGCCGCCAGTTAATAATTTCAGAGGTGTTTTTACAATCAGGTATCTCAGAAGGCTTCGCCGGTACGGCTTCTTATTCGACGCCGGAATCGTGATAACGCTCTACAGCATAGGCGCGGGGGCGGCGTGGTTTCTCCTGCCCCAAATAATCGAGTCCATCACCCACAACATCGCGCTTGTCGGAATACTTCTGGCGATACCCGGCGTGACCGCAATACTTGTGGACGCGGCCGTCGGAGAGCTCGCAGACCAGTTGGGGCGAAAAAGAATAATTTCAGTGGGACTAATACTCTTAACGCTTCTCGCGCTCTCAATGCATTTTGTGGAAACAACCACGCCCCTCATACTGTTCCTGATTTTTTTAGGGATGTTATATCCAACGGTATTCTACCCCATCATAGCCTACATAATGGAGCATGCGAAAGACAGGGAGTCTTCGACCGTCATGGGGGCTGGCATGTCTTTCGCGCAGTTAGGATTCGGGTTAGGGCCCGTGCTCGCCGGCATAGCATACTATCTCATGAACACCAAAGGCCAGACGATATTCGCGGTGATATATGCTCTCGCATGCATTTGCGCGCTCGCAGCGACAACAATGCTTTTGAAAAAGTCTAGGAGAAAATCCGGCCTCCGAGAGTCGCTGAAAAAACTGGTTTTCGAAGACAAACTCTTCCTAAAACAGGCCGGCGACTTTTCAAGACTCCCAAACCACGGACTCCCCATAATACTTTCAACACTCCTCGTATCAACGTACGACGGAGTGGCGTGGATGCTTGAACCATTATTCTACACTACCGTGACGGACAATCCAGTCTGGGGCGGGATAATACTCTCCGCATTCATAATACCGTTGATATTATTCGAGACTCCGGCAGGATACCTCGCAGACAAATATGGGAGGAAAAACATTTTATACACCGGATTCTTCATCGCAGGAGTGATGACCTGGCTTTTCGCATACTCTAAAAGCCCGCTGGAAATGTTCGCCTTCGCATTCACAGCCTCAATGGGAATCGCGATGACTTGGCCCGCGATTGAAGGCATGCTCGCAAGACACTCGCCAGAAAACAGGAAGGGGGCGCTCGTCGGCGTCTGGGGCTCAAGCCTTGACCTGGGATACGTGATAGGCCCGGTTCTGGCGGGAATAATCGCCTCGAAAACCTCAATCCAATACACTTTCAGACTGCTTGGGATAGTCCTGATACTTTCCGCGCTCTCAGCATTCGCACTGAACACATTCAAAAAAAAATAGGTGGGGAATAACTCCTATCTTAAAGCCCGACTATTTCCCCGATCGTGTCAAGATATTCCTTCAACTCCCTGACAGTCCGATCCCCCCATGTGATGCCAAGCTTTTCCCTCGCTGCGCTCGGCAAAACCTTGACCAAAAGAGATTCAGAGTCCGACTATATCATCTATCGTTTCAAGATACTCTTTCAACTCGTCCATGGTCCGGTCCCCCATGTGGGCGACGCGGAAGGCATCGCCCTTAAGCTTGCCATAGCCGTTCGAGAAGAGATAGCCTTTCTCCAAAAGTTTTTTGGAAAGCTCTGCAAGGTCCGTCTTTCGAGTGTTTTTCGCGCACGTCACCGTATTGGACGCGCACCAGTCTTGCGGAAGCATCTCCCAGTGCTTTTTCACCCAAGACCTCGTGTAGTCAGCCATCTTCGCGTGCCTGGCATACCTGTTTTCCAGACCCTCCTCGTCAAGAATCTTGCCGAGCTGATAGCATAATGCGTTAATCAGGGATACGGGCGGGGTTGACGGGGTATTGTCTTTCACCGCCTTCTTCAGAAAATCCTGGTAGTCAAAGTACAACCCCCTGTTTTTAACGGTCTCCGACTTTTTCAATGCCGCCTCGCTCAAGACAGTCATCGCAAGACCCGGAGGCACGGCAAACGCCTTCTGTGTTCCAGTCACCAAAACGTCGATTCCAAGCTCGTCCACGTCAATCTTGACGCCGCCGGCACTCGAAACAGCGTCAACGCAAAAAAGCACGTTATTGTCCCTGCAAACTTTGCCAAACCCTTCAAGAGGAGTCATGACTCCAGTGCTCGTCTCATTGTGGGTGACGAACAAGGCTTCAAACTCGCCTGAAGACAGTTTTTCCTCGACATCCCCCGGCTTCGCTCCACTGCCCCACTCGACCTCGATCTTTTCTGGATTCTTCCCGTTAAGCTCAGCAATCTTATGCCAACGGCTGCTGAATGCTCCGTTGACTACGTGAAGGCTTTTTTCAGAAACACAGTTTCTGACTGCGGCCTCCATCCAGCCGGTGCTCGAACACGGCCCCAAAAACACAGTATTACCGGTGTAAAACACTTTTTTCAAGCGCTCAACAGTGGAGTGATGCAGTTCGGCGTAAGCCTTGCTCCTGTGGCCTATCATCGGGCACGCCATCCGCTCCAACACATCAGGGCTTACATCAACAGGTCCTGGGATAAAGAGTTTATCAGCCATCTAACCACCAAAAACCAACTTCTTAAATATAGTGTCTAACAGTTTAAAATACTATTATTTAAAATCAATCCTTCTCAATAATATGTCATGGGCGACGATTTTGACTTCGACGACTTCGGGGAGTTGAGCCTGGAGCACGAATACCACAATCTCGCAAACGACTACTACAAGATAGGGGAATTTCAAAAATCCGTCGAATTCTACAACAAGGCGTTGGAACTCAACCCAGACCTTCTGGAAACATACTTCAACCGCGCGCTCGCATACACGAGAATGCAGCAGTACGACAAGGCGCTTGAAGACCTGGCGAAAGTCGTCGAGATGAATCCGCATCTTGCGGAAGCATACTACACGCGCGGACTCGTCTATGAATACAAGCAGGACTACAACCGGGCGGTCCAAGACTACAATAAGGCGCTTGAGGTGGATCCGGGATACTCGAAGGCAGACACTCAAAGACAGGTCGCGCAGGGAAAACTCGCCACTTTAGCTTCAGGCGGACAGCCCCCCGCAATGACGCCTGGAGCCCCATCGGGCGGAGGAGGCGGTGGCGAGGAATCAACCCTAACAGAATTCAAGGTGATGGAGCCCCCCAACATTTCATTCAAGGATGTTGCCGGGCTTGAACACATCAAGGAGAAGATTTACGACTATGTCCTAAACCCGATAGCCCACCCCGAGCTTTCGAAAAGATACGGTAAAAAGGCGGGGGGCGGAGTAATAATGTACGGGCCTCCAGGATGCGGGAAAACATATATTGCAAAAGCCGCGGCAGGCGAGAAGGGAGTAAACTTCATATCAGTCACAGCCTCAGACATAGTCGACATGTATGCTGGAAACACTGAAAAAAACTTGCACAATGCGTTCGAGACCGCCAGGAAAAATACGCCATGCATCCTATTCTTCGACGAGATTGACGGGACTGCGGGAAAGCGTGAAGGCATGGACCAGTCGTTTGAAAAGCGCGCCATCAACCAGTTCCTGATGGAGTTGGACGGCGCCGAATACGACAATACTGGAGTGCTCGCTATTGGCGCGACCAACGCGCCATGGGATATTGACGCGGCGCTCAGGCGTCCCGGGCGTTTCGGAAAGGCGATTTACGTCGGAGAGCCAGATAAAAAGAGCAGGGCGGCAATACTTAAAATCCACATGAAAAAGAGGCCTTACTCCAAGACTTTGAGCTTCGGAAGGCTTGCGCGCATGACGGAAGGATTCAGTTCCGCGGACTTGGCGTCTTTGGCTGACGCCGCCGCATCAATCCCCTGGAAGGAGGCGATAAAGACCGGGAAGGAGAGGGTGATAAACTTCGCCGACTTCAAGAACGCGATGAAGGGGGATGACGGCGTAAAACCATCTCTTCCATCATGGTACGGT
>DSAL01000090.1 GCA_011380095.1 Candidatus Altarchaeales archaeon | reverse complement strand
GTATTTGGTTGTATCGGCGGTGGCGAGGACGTGGTCGTTCAAACCACAACGACACTAAGGCGTGCAACCACTACTACTTTAAGCCAGGACATACAGGATTTTAAGGTGGCGGTAAACGCCCAAAACTACCAGTCCTGCGGTAAGATAGAGAATGTTAGGGTCAGGGACGTCTGCATAAGGGACATTGCAGTCGCAAAACTTGAGGGAGGAGAGTGCCAGCGAATCCAAAGCTCGAGCATAAGAGACACATGCTACCACAAGATTGCGATAGAGACTGGAGACGGGAAACTCTGCAGCAACGTTGAAAACAACATAATCAAAAACGAGTGCGTCAAAAGGACTGGGGGATAAAAGAATCCCCCACCCAAGATTTTATTTTTTATATTTTAATCTTCCTCATGGTGCGTGAATCCAGACGCCTTTATCCCTTCTATAACCGCCTTAGGATTAGTGTGGTATTTGTTGAAAAAATCTATCACGTCAGAAGTCTCGCGGATTCCCGCACCCACCATGTATTCAAGTATTTTTGAGCGTATGAGAATCTCCTTGTCCAGTCTTTTTTTGGCCACCCCGCAGGCTTTCGCCATCTTCTCCTTCAAGAGTATGGGGTATTCTGAACGCCTGATTTCATCGTTCGCCTGATCGTATGAGTATATTACTCCAAGCTGGACCACGTCCTTTTCAACGCCTGCGACTTCAGTGACTTCGGTAACGCGCCTTATCAGACCGCGTTTTCGGTCGAATATCCTGTGGGTCACCACAATCAAGTCCAAAAGGGGTATCATTCGGATTGGAACGTTCATGGGCTCCCCCATAAGGCGTATAGTAGTTTCTCTCGCATTGTTGGAGTGTATCGTCCCCATGCTGCCCTGAAGACCGATGTCCATTGCGACGAAAAGTGTTTCAGCCTCGTTCCCGCGGACTTCCCCGACTATGACGCGGTCCGGCCTCATGCGGAGGCTGTTTTTCAATAGATTGTCCATCGACATCTTCTTGCTTGAAGTAGTCGCGGAAGATGCTTCAAGAGGCACCCAGTTTTGGAGGAATTCAAAGTTCAATTCCAGCGTGTCCTCCACAGTGACTATCCGCTCGGTTCTCGGAATGAACATTGCCATGGCGTTTAATAGCGTTGTTTTTCCAGAGCCCGCGCCCCCCGCAATAACAATTTCCATTGGATTCAGCCCGAAACCTTCCACGCAAAGCCAGAGGAATCCCGCAAGCTCGTAGTTGAGCGTCCCAAGCTCTATCAAGTCGAGGATTGTATAGGGCTTCTTCTTGAACTTTCTGATTGTGACGGCCGGCCCGTATGGCGCGGCCGGCGGTATTGCGACGTTGGCGCGGGAGCCGTCTGGCATGTGGGCGTCAAGAAGAGGAGACTCCTCGTTTACAGGCCGTCCGACATAATTTGAAAGCCATGCTATCATGTCGTCAAGCGGCTCTGGCGTTTCATAAGATATGTTTGTCGCGCACATTCCAAGATGCCTGTGGACCACGTATACGGGAGTCCCTATCCCGTTCACCATCACTTCCTCCAGGTTTTCATCGCGGATGAGCGGGCCGAGCCTGCCGTACCCCAGGAAAATCTTGTCGATAAGCCGGCTTACGACTTCACCGGTGTTTTCGATTTTTTTACCGGTCTGCGCTATCTTTTCCTTAAGGTAAGTCCTTAGGAAAGCCTCCTTCTCTGTTGAACTGTGGAGTTTGGAGACTTCCTTCATTACTTTTGAATAGTCTGATATTATGTTTCTCGCGTTTTCTATTATCGAGTTTTCCGCCTCGCTGAATTCCGGAGCCAATACTATGTAGTAGGGCATCTTCTGGTCTTCAGTCCGGATTATCTTGACGTTTTCGTATTCGGCGAGCACTTCAGACATCTACTTCGGCCTCGAGATGATATTGAGATTCTGAAAGTATAAATAGTTTTGCTCAAATGATTTGGGGTTTTGGAAGAAATTTTCCTCCCACGAGAGGACAGTATATCGGAAGGTTCGCCTCATTCAAACAGGTTTCGCCCGGTTTTTTTCCGCCGGATATTACGCCGAAAAACTGTTTTTTGGAGAGAATGCTTTCGACGGTTTCCTCGTCTTTTAATGAGATTTTCAGGCTTCCGTCGGAGAAATTCAAAAGTTTTTCGCATTCAGCGAGCATATTCCGGCTTGCGAGCGCGTGGACTTGCGCCCCCCGCCTCATCATATGCCAGCATGCCAGAACGTCGTCTTGGTTTTCGACTATTGCGAGCAGTAGCGCCTCGCACCCGTAGGGCAGTCCTCCGACGCCTGGAAATATTTCCGAGAAGATGAATGTCTTGTCTTCCAAGACTTCGATGTGGAGCGTGAAATCTGGTTTGGTCAAATTCACGGGGTTTCCAAGCTCCCGCTTTAGGAGGGCTCCGACATCCTCCTCGATTTCCTTGCTTGTTTTCGCAAACCCGCTGGTGCGTCTTGCCCGGACGGCAAATGATTTTCCGGCGGAAAGTTTTTGTCTTGCATGCCCTATGCTTTTCTCCAGTATAGCATTCATGCCTGAGTCAGTCATAATAACGGGGCTTGCAGACTTGACGCCGAAAACATTTGAAGCAACTTCGGCGGCGCCTTCACACTGGGGGGTTAAGAGTATCCTGTGGCGGAGGTTTGTCGTCCTGCAGTCAAATCCTTCTTTGGAAAGGCGCCAGAGTATGTTTGAATTCAGTTTGTCGCGGAAGACGCGTTGCGTGTGGCCGGACTTCAAAAATATCTCGCCATAGCGGACGAGCACTGCATCATAATCCATTTATTGTTCGCGGGTTTTCGGCGGTTGTTCGCGTCCCCCAAGCATGGCCTGGATTTCGACCCTCATCTCATTGAGTTTGGAGGCCATCTTTTTCTCCTGTTTTTCGAGGACTGATATCTTCGCCTGAGAAGACTCCTTGTCGTCTGATAGTTTTTTCACGCACTCGTCTTTTTTGGTCTCCAAGATTATTGAGCCGACCATCCGGTAGATTTTCCCATCCCCGAAACCCTCCATTTCTTTAAGAGCGTTTTCGGAATCCATGCCCTGGAGCATCAACTGCTGTTTTTGGACTGCAATCATCTGAAGCTGGTTTTGAAGGTTTTGGAATTGAGCCAGCTTGTCCTGAACCTGTTTGGGAACATCCATCATTTAACCCCGGTATTTTTTTATTGTGATTTCAGCGTCTTAAGCTTGGATGAGCTTGAGGCTTGTCGCAATCCAGCGCAAGTGCGAGTTCAACGCCGCCCTCAACGCGTTAAGGTCGCCCGCCTCTATTTCAACCCTCAGGCATCCATCGTGATAGTTGATTTCAACGTTCGAGCGCTCGTAGTCTTCAGCCCGCGCCTCAAAGCCGACCGACTTGATTATCGTGTCGGCGTCCTTTGGGGAGAGGGGTATTTCGACTTGGAGGGTGTTCATCTCGCGTAAACTTCCTGGACCGCGCCCTCGCGAGGCTGTTTTATCCAGATGTTGCTCCGCTTTTGCTTGCAGCTCGTGCACTTCAGCTTGCTCCTGAGCAAGTCCTTGTACTCGAATTCCGCCCCGCATTCAATGCACTTGTAAGTCATCTTCAGAATCAAACCTCAAAATTTTTTATTTAGTCTTGGTTGAAGGCGTGTGCGCTCCGCCGGTGTATTCCGCGCCACACGACTTGCACGTCCATATTCCGCAAGCCTTCCTCTTGACCGTCTTTTTCCCGCACGACTGGCATGAAGACTGCTTCCGCTTCTGGTCTTCAATGGTCTTGACGTTCTCCCTGATTTTCCTTGAGAGTCTCGCCCCATACCGTCCCGGGCTTCCGACTTTTTTAGTGTGGCTGTACATTTTTTGGTGCCTCCTATTATACGTGCGCTTTATTTAAAAATGGGCGTGCGGGGGGTTAGGACTCTATTTTTTTCCTAACCTGTTTCGCCGACTTGAATGCCTTGTCTATCAGGTCTTCGGCTTCGGCTATCGTGAATCGGCCTTCACCGCCCTTCTGCATGGCGTTAACCTCTTTTTCGGTCGTGGTGATGGTCAGCCTCGCGTCAAGCGCGTATTCCTCCTGCATGTTTGGGTCTGCGATTATCGTGTCCGCGATTTTCGCGAACGTCAGGGGTATTGGAGTGCAGGTTATCGGAAGCTTCCCGTCCCATTCTCCGGAAATAATCTTACCGTCCTCGAGTTTGGGCATTCTCGCGTCCAATAGAGCCGCCATTGCCGCAAGCGCCGACGCGTCTATCAGGTTTCCGTGGTTGTCCATCATGTGGAGGTCTATGAAAACCGTCCAAACCTTGTTTTCCTCTATGAAGAGCTTGTCTACGTCAATGCATCCGGACTCGCGGATTCCCCGGTCCACGACTCTTGCGAGTTCGACCGAGTTTTCCCTTGGAGGCCCGAGCTCGAAGTCGGGGCTTGCTATCGGGCGTAATTCCGCGCTTGTCGTCATGATGCCGGACGTCGGCCTGTCAGAGTATGGTTCTCCGAGCCCGACGCTGATTCCCGCGATGACTTGGGTGTCGCCGAGTTTCACGAGGGCTGAGCCGGACGACTTTTCTTTGGCGTAGCCTTTCACGACTTCTATCGGCCTTGCCTCGTCGTATTTTCTGCCGTCAACTCGTCTTCCCTCCTTCAAAAGGTTTGTGATATAGTCTTTGACAATGTATTTTGTTACGTCCATTTTCTTACTCCTTCCTGTTCAGGCTCCCTATGAGAGTCTTCTTCATCATCTCATACACCTGCATCGCCCCGTCTACCGCCAGGTTCAACGCCTTCGAGTATTCGTCTCTTGTGAGCTTTCCGTCCATCTGCAATAGCACTATGTCTTTTGAGAGGGGTGTTATCGCCACCGGAACGTCCGCCTGCCCGAAGTTGTCTTCTTCTTTGCCGAGGTCCAGTACTATGTGGTCGTTGATTTTTCCGGCGGCGCATGCGACAACCATGTCTTTCATCGGGACTCCCGCGTCCGCGAGGGCGAGTGAAGCGCATGTTAATGCCGCGCACCGTGTGCCGGCGTCGGCTTGGAGTACTTCGACGAACACGTCTATCACGGTGTTGGGATAGTCTTCGGTTTCGACGACCGCGGTCAATGCTTCGGAGCTTATCTTGCTGATTTCAACGCTCCTCCTGTCGGGTCCCGGCCTTTTCCTGTCGTCGACGCTGAATGGCGCCATATTGTAAGTGTATCTTACGACCGCCTTGGTCGGATTCTGCATGAATTTCGGGTGTAGTTCGCGTGGGCCGTATACCGCCGCAATCACCTTGTTTTTGCCCCACTCAACGTACGCCGAGCCTTGAGGCCTTTTGAGGACTCCGAGCTCCATCTTGATTTCCCTTAACTCTTCGGGCTTGCGTCCGTCCAGGCGCACCCCGTTTTTTATCAGTTTCATGTCTGTGTTTCCGCTCATTTTTACCAAACTCTTTTTTTTAATTCTTAATCATTTCGTCGAGCATTGCGCCCACCCGGTCTGTTAGTCCGGGCGTGTGCGCCTGCTCTTCAATCGTCTTTATTGTCTTTACCGCAATGTCGGTTTTATCGCCGTTAATCCAGATTAGGCCGTTTTGGCCGACCATTATCCTGCACCCGGTTTTTTCTTTTATCATGTTTATCATGCTCTTTTTTTTGCCGATGACTCTTGGAATCTTTTTCGGGTCGACTTCTATCACCACTCCGCCCTCGAGCTTCCAGGGGCTTGCGAGCTGGGGTTCTTTAGTCTCGCCGACTGACACGACTTTCGCGTTTACTATGTCGCCTGGCGACAGCTCCACTTCTTTCCTGTGTTTGTCGTCGCCCCCCCTGATTACGCCGGGGTACGGCGAGTGTATGTCTACCAGCTTTACTTTCCCGAAGTCGTCTGAGACTATTCCTGTCACGAAGTCTCCCGGCTTTGCGATGTAGGCGCCCCGCACGGGTATGACTGATACCGTCTCGTCCCGTATGTTTACCAGGCCCCTCATGAGGCTGTAGGCTTTCCCGTCCTTGATGTAGACGTTTTCCCCTTTCCTGACGTTTTCCCCGAGAAGCTGTCCGGGGTATGATACGCTTCTTTCCTCCACATTGAATTGCGCTTTGCCCATCTTTAATCGATTTTTTTCACTTCGGCTTCACCGTGGCATCGGTTGTTGAGCTGGCTGTAGAACTCGTCTTGCAGTCCTCCAGGCATCTCCATCACGACATACTGGTTTTCGCCCTTCCACTCTTCTTTTTTCACGCTCCCGTATTCCCGGAGCATGTGGTATAGTTTTCCGGCGTGCATGCCGGGTATTTTGACCGCCAGCTGGACGGTCTCGAATTTTATGGGGATTATCGGGCGGATTGCCTTCATGACCGCCTCCACCTGCTCTTTCGCGGACTTGTTGAGTTCTATGTGGACTTTCGCCTCGTCCATCGCCTTTGAAATCCTCTCCGGCGGGTGGGGGGTCTTGGTCTGCGGGTTTATCGCGTTTCTCGCTATTGTGGCGACAACCTGTTTTCTCTTGGCTTCCAGCATCTGCTTCTTTTTTTCCGCGGTAAGCTGGATTTCGCCTTTTTCGAGTATGATTTTGGCTATTTCCGTTATTTCCGTGGTCTGGAAGAATTTTTGTATGTTTTCTTCCGCTGCCTTGTCGGCTTTGGCGGCGTCTTTGAAGACGAATTCTGAGGCGAGCACGTCGCTTAAATCTACTTGGTCGCCCGCCTTGTATTTGTAGGCTTGTTCCGCATCAACCAGTATCTCGTATGTTTCACCGGCTTTTTTGATGCGTGCTACAACTGCATCTTCAAGACTCGTCATCTTCCATTAAAGTCTTTTTTTGAGAGAAAGTGTGTTTCCCACTTCCTGAAATGAATGTTGTTTTCTTGTGCTCCCGCCTTATTCTTCTTTTTCCTTCTTCTCTTTTTGGGGAGTCTTTTTTACTTGTCCTGCAACGTTGTCGAGCGCTTTTTGGAGTTCTTGTTTGGGAACTCTTTTGAATTCGTTTTCTTTTTCGATTACTATGACGTCCAGGTCTTCCGGCTTCAGCTTGCCCTGGGATACTTGTGAGAGTCCGAGTATTGCTAGGTCGAGTGCTTCAGTCCTGCTCATGTCTTTCTTGTATTTTTCTTCGAACATTTTTTCGACGTCCCGCTTGCCCATTCCGATTGCGCCGGCATAGTATTCTGTGAACGCGCCGGACGGGTCGGTCTCGTAGAGGTGGGCTGTGTTGTTTACTCCCGCGATTAGTAGTGCTGTCCCGAAGGGTCTTGCACCCCCGTATTGGGTGTAGGCTTGTTTTATGTCGCACACGTGTTTTGTGAGCGTGGTTACGGAGATTGGTTCGCCGTAGACGAGCTTGTTTCGCTGGCATTTCAACCGACCTTCCTCGACCAGGCGTCTTGCGTCGGCGACAAGCCCGCTTGTTGCTACTCCAATATGGTCGTCTATCTTGAATATTTTCTCGATGCTTTTCGGCGAGACTAATGGTGTGAGAAGGCTTTTGTCGACTCCGAGTATGACGCCGTCCTTGTAGGTGACTCCTACCGCGGTCGTCCCCCTCTTTACAGCTTCGCGTGCGTATTCTACCTGGAATAGTCGTCCGTCCGGACTGAATACCGTGATAGCCCTATCGTATGCGGCGGATGCGGCTGATGGATACATTCTGTTTTCACTCTCCCGTTTTTTAGACTATCACAATAAGGATTTCCTATTTAAAAAGGTATTTTAGATGTAGTGGACTCCCCCGTCGTTTAGTATGAGCCTGCTTTCACCGTTGAATATCAGGCGGGTGCCGTTCAAGTAGACTGTCGCACCCTGTAATGTCAGTTCCCTGCCGTCTGATATTGTCAGGTCTCCAACATGTGATGCCAAGAACGCGCCGGGATAGCAGGTTTCCAAGCCATCGACAGTCCAGTCGCCGGGGAGGGGGTGGCCGTGTTCTATCACACAGTTTGAAGTGTTTGTGACAAAAGGTTTCAGGTAGACTCCGGTTGCTACTGTTGTTGTCCCGTCGCTTGCCGTGAAATAATGCCGGTGGGTGCCGACGCCGCTGATTATCGTGATGTTTTGGTATGTTGCGCCAGTATTGTATGCGCCAGCAATCTTTTCCATGTAATAGTTTGCTCCGTCGAGTACGACGCGTATGAATGAGGGCGCCTCGTTTTCCGCGTCAGTATAGACTACCGTGAAATTGAATATGTTGCCGGTCTCGTTGATTATCGGGGTGACGTTGGGCGAAGTCAGTGTTGGTGGGGAATTCGCAAGAGTAGTCGTAGTCGAACTCGACGAGGATGAGGTGGTAGTCGGGACTGTGGAGGATGTTGTGGAAGAGCTAGTGCTTGAGGAAGAGGTTGTGGATGAACTAGTGGTTGTTGTGGGGAATAGTTCTTGTGCTGCGGCCTCGATGTCTATCCTCGGTTTTGTCACATCTCTTGTGACTAGCACCCCAGTATCGATTAGGGCTTGTTTTATGTCGGCTGGCGCGAGATTGGTGGAATCCCGAAGTTGGGAGTAATGGTTTAGTAGTGCCGCGGCTCCGGCAACGTGCGGTGTAGCCTGAGAGGTTCCACCCATCCATATCTCTGAAGCATATATGACAGCGCCAGGTGCAAACAAGTCTAGTATTTCACATCGGTTGGTAAAGCATGTTACTTTGTCTATTGCTGTTGAAGTATCAGTGCAAGACGTCCAAGCTATGCCTCCAAGATTCTGATCATATACTGCTCCTACTGAAACACATTTTTCAAGACATGCAGGGTAGGTTATCCCCGCTGTGTTGGCTTCATTTCCAGATGCAGCCACGACGAATATTCCAGCATCCCAGGCATCAGAGATACTTTGTGTTGTACCACCATCTCCAATGAATCCCGCACATGTCGATGTGCTACAGGTATGATAAGTTGGGACGCCTATGCTCATTGTTATTACTGAGATGTTCAAATCAACCCTATTGTCGATGCACCATTCTATTGCACTGTTTACATAGTCAAAGTTACCGCCACCAGCCGCGTTTAGTACTTTTAATGCAGCAATATTTGCTCCGGGCGCAATCCCAGTGTAGGTGGGATCAGTTGAAGCGACTATTCCTGCGACATTTGTGCCATGACCATGGTCGTCCATGGGATCATCATCATCGTTTACAAAATCATGTCCTGCAATCACCTTGGAGTTTGGGAATGCTGCTCCACCCAGATCCAGATGAGAGTAGTTTACACCAGTATCCAACACGCATACAGTCTGGGCTACGCCTGTAACGTAGTCCCCGTTTACTTGTTGCGCCCAGACTTCCGGTGCATTTATTTGAGGTGCGCTTTGCGCGAGTGTGATATATGCCATGGCTATCTCCTCTATTGATTCTACTTCAGGCATCAGTTCTAGTTGTTCTATTGTTTTCTTATCAGCCTCAAGCGTTACAATGTTGGAGTGTGACATCTTGAATCTCAACTTGTAAGTTGAACTGTTGAGTTTCGCCAAGACTTTATCCTGGGTTTTACCGTATGATTTCCGCTTTGCCTCGAAGATCTTATCCAGTTTCTCTTGTTTTGATAGTTTTTTTGATGATAATTCAACCTCATTCAATTCAGCCTGAAGTAATGGATCATCCTGAAGGTTTACCTGTATCTTTAGCCTCTCGTCGTCTTCTCCGAGTGTGTCGATTTGTTGGAGTAGTTGTGGTCCGAGCTTGTAGTATTTTGCCTTGAGGGTTACCGCGTCGTTTTGCGTGCTTGTGTTTGTGTCGGCTGGCGTGAGGGTGAATGTTTGTTGCTGTGCGCTGATGAGGAGTGTGAGGAGTGTTAGTGCCGCCAGTATTGTGAGGATGGTTTTTGTTCCAGCCATGTTTGGATTATATGTTTGTTTTGATTATATACCCTGGTTTTGGGTTTTTTTATGTTTTGTTTTAGAATTAATTGTTATTGGTGAGCGGGCGTGGGTTTTGACTTGGATGGTTGGGTTGGGGAGGCTTCGTTTTGGCGCAAGGTTTTCGTGGTTTTCGGGCTTGGTTTTTTGGCGAGATTGTTTTTGAACTTGTTTTTTCACTTCCGGTGGGGTTGGCGTGCCGTCAACCAGATTGAGTTGTGGTTTTATGCCGGTGTTGCTGACGGAAGCTACGTCAAATATTTGCATGGCGGGTGGCTGGATCCGACCGTCTGGATTCTGCGTCCGCTGGGTTTTCTCCTGCCCCGTGATTTTTTGGCGTATGGAGTCGGGTTTGCCGGAGTCTTCCTTTCCGCTTTGACTGGAGTATTGGTTTATGTTTTGGTGAGGCAGAGTCAGGAGGGGAGGACCGCGGTCTATTCCGCCCTGATTTACTCGTTTATGGTCGAGGTTTTGGCTTTGTCTACTGTTTCCTTCACTCACGGGCTCGTCCAGATTCCCCTGATGCTTTCACTTATGGTTGTCGCGGGCAGGCTTGCGGATTCCTCGTCGAGGAGGGAGGGTCTTTTGCTTTCCGGACTGTATCTCGCCATCGCGTTTTTCGGATTTAGGGTGAATGTTGAGATGAGTGTGGGAGTGTTTATTTCTATCGCCTACGCGCTGGGCTTGACAGTCAAAAAAGAGTATTCGGGCGTGTATGCGGGCTTAGTCTGTCTTGCAATAGTCTTGGGTGGAATCCTGATTCTTCCGCCTGTTTTGGCCGGCGTCGTCGGACGCCTGCCCCAGGG
>DSAL01000089.1 GCA_011380095.1 Candidatus Altarchaeales archaeon | reverse complement strand
GTCAAAAAGAATAATGCTAGACGTGTTTACGTCCAGCTTCCGGAAGGATTGAAGACTTCTGCAATAGATATTGCAGAAAAAATCGAATCTGAAACAGGGGCGGTCGTCTTAACGCAAGTCGACCCATGCTATGGCGCCTGCGACATCAACGAGGACGAAATCGAAAAACTGGGCGTCGACATGATAATACACTTCGGCCACACGCCGTTTGAAAAGAAATAACCCTAGTACTGCTGGACGTCTTCCAGCTTTGCTTCCGGATTGTTTTCCATTATCCCGAACACGTTTCCTTCCGTGTCCTGGAAGTATGCGAGGTATCCGACGCCCGGTATCGCCTGCATCGGGCTTAATATTTTTCCGCCGGATTGCGTGATTTTCTGCATGAATATTTCGACTGAGGGCACGTCGATTGTGTTGACGAGCATTGCGCCGGGCATCTTTTTGGAGAGTCCTCCATCGATTCCCGGGCCCTCGTCCCCTGTCTTTATCAGCCAGTATGGTGCGGGACCCTCCCACTCCTCAAAACTCCAGCCGAATACTTCCCGATAAAAGCTTATGGCCCGTTCGGGATTATCCGCCGCAATGTCGAAATGGACTACTCTTGGCATAAGTCAAAACACCTTATTAAAACATTTGATGAGGCAGTTAAATATTCAGTAGGTCCATCCGCTTGACGCGTGTATCTGCTTTTCCTCGTCGATTATGAGGGCTTCAACGCCGTCAAGGGATTCTATGAGCTTCATGCCGTCTTCCACGCCCAAGACCATTACGGTTGTCGAGAGCGCGTCTGCTTGGGTTGCGGTAGCGGCGACGACTGTCGCGCTCATAACCCCCCGGCTTGAATATCCTGTTTTGGGGTTGACTATGTGGTGGGCGCTCTTGTCGACATAATATCGCTCGTAATCTCCGCTTGTCGCCACGGCCTTGTCCTCAAGATGTATGACGGCCAGATATTCCGTCTGGTTTCTTGGGTTTTGGAGTGCTATCCCCCAGGGGCCGTCAGGTCTTGCTCCGATTGCGCGCATGTCGCCTCCAGCGTCCACAAGGGCGTGTTCGACCCCGTTTTCCCAAAGCTCTGCGATTGCCCTGTCTATAATGTATCCTTTGGCGATGGCGCCGAACGTCAGCTTCATGCCGGGCGCAAGGTATATGCCGGAATCGTTTAGCATGATTTTTTCATATCCCAAAAGCCTGAGGGTCTCGTTCACTTCTTCGGATGTCGGCGGTCTTCCGAGCTCGCCGAACGTGTGTGAGTAGAGGTCGAGTATGGGCTGTACTGTGATGTCAAACGCGCCCCCGCTGACTTGAGAGTAGTGTGAGGATTGCTCGAGTATGTAGACAAGCCGGCGGTCGGGATTTTCAAGATATCCCTGCCGGTTGAGGAGGTAGGCTTGGCTTTGGTTGTCGTAGATGCTGAAGACTTTTTCAAGAGACTGGATTTCCGTGAATGTGTCTTCAACCAACTGTTTCGCAACCTCGGGATTTTGATGGTAGACTGTGATGGTGACGGTAGTGTCCATCAGGCTCTTGGACTCGGAATAACGCTGTAGCTGAGGGTTTAGGCAGCCGAAAAGAAGGAATAATAGTATGAACAGTGGTTGTGCTTTCATTTCTAGTAGGACAGGTTTTCCCAGAACTTGTCGACGCCAATCCGCCCCCCCACGTCAACGTCGAAATGTTTTCCGACCGGCTCGATAATCTCCGGATTGCTTGTGAAAACTTTTGTTATCGCGCTTCTCACCACTTCAACGCCGGCTTTAGTGAGTTTCCCGCACGGCCTCTTGCACCCGACCTCGATCATGCCGAGAGCCTGCATCATCGTCTTTACCGGCACCGGGTTCGGATGCTTGTATGTGACCTGCGTAGTCTGGCCGTTTGGGAGTTTGACGTTTTCGACGGTCTTGACTCCGACTATATCGTACAGCGGCTTCAATGTTTCGTCGAGTTTTTTCGCCTCGTCGAGCCTTCCCTCGAGAAGCATTCGCGTTAATTTTTCTGTTGACGCCGGCGCGATGTTGCTGATGACGGATATCACTCCGCTTGCGCCAATGTTTTTGTCGCTCATCATCTGGAATGTGTTGGGGTCGTCGCCGGAGATTATGTTGAAGTCTTCTCCAACAAGGCTTTTGGTGCGCGCCATCCGTTCGAAATCGCCTGTCGCATCCTTGACTGCGACAAGATTCGGGTTTGTATGGCGGAGTATCGCGAGATCTTCCGGGGAGATGACCGTGACACTGCGTCCGGGTATCGCATAGGATATGAAGTCCATTTCCGGGAACTTTGAAAGCACTGGCTCATAGTATTCTTTTCGAAGCGCGATGCTTGAGGGCTTGTTGTAGTAGCAGTCTACGAGAAGGCACGCGTCGACTCCGGCCTCGACTGCAAGGCCTGTCTCATGCAATGCCTCGTCGGTATTGTTGCTTCCGGTTCCCGCTAAAACCCTGCACCTGCCGTTTATTATTTCTGTTGTTTTCGCGATGATTTCGGAGTGCTCTTTGTGCGTGACTGTCGCTGATTCTCCGGTTGAGCCCATCGGCAGAACACCTGTAGAAGCTTGTGACATCTGGAATTCGAGAAGGTTTTTGAACGCCTCCCAGTCGACGCCGAAGCTTTTGGTGAATGGCGTGACGAGCGCCGTCCACGATCCCGTGTATTTATCGTTCATCGTCCCTCAATTATATGGATTGCTGTTTAATAATCTTGAAATAGGATGTGCGGGATTACTGGATACGTCGGGGGCAGGAACGCCACGGAAGTGCTTTTCGAGATGCTCAAGCGCCTGGAATACCGGGGCTATGATTCGGCGGGAATAGCGTATGTCACTGAAAACGGCATCCGGGTTCCGAAGGACAGGGGCGCTGTGAGCGCTGTTGAGAAGAGCCTGGATTTGAAGGGTGTTTCCTCGAATATCGGGGTCGGCCACACGAGGTGGGCGACGCACGGGGCGCCCTCTCAGATAAACTCTCATCCGCACCCTGACTGCACGGGAGATTTCGTGGTCGCACACAACGGCATCATAGAGAATTATATCCAGTTGAAGAGCGAGCTTGAGGAGCTGGGACACAAGTTCAAGTCGGAGACCGACACCGAGGTTGTCGCGCATTTGATTGAACAGTATTATGATGGCGACCTGCTGAATGCGTTGGAGAAGACGCTCGCGCGTTTGCAAGGAAGCTATGCATTGACAGTATTGTCTTCAAAGCATCTGGACAGGATTCTTGTCGCGCGCTTGAAGAGCCCCATGATAATCGGTTTTGGCGTCGGCGAGATGTTTGTGGCATCGGACGCGCCCGCCTTCATGAAGTACACGAAGAAGGTCCACATCATGCGTGACGGCGAGTACGGCGAGATAACAAAAGACGGAGCCGTCATATTCAATGATGGCAAAAAGATTTCCGTCAAAGCGCAGGAGTTGGACTGGAGTGTCGAGGCCGCGGAAAAAGGAGGCTTCCCGCACTTCATGCTGAAGGAGATCATGGAGGAGCCGGCGTCCGCCGAGCACGCTCTGACAAGCATTGCCAAGATTTCCGAGGTCGCGAAAAAGATTGCGAAGAAGAAGCGGATTATGTTTGTGGCCTGCGGGACGGCTTATCACGCAGGCATGGTCGGAAAGTATGTTTTGGAGAATTTCGGGGTTGAGGCTGAGGCCGAGGTCGCATCAGAGTTCAGGTACAGTACGGCGAAGACCGTGAATCAGGATACCGCCCTGATTGTGGTTTCACAATCCGGGGAGACTGCGGATACTTTGGCCGCGATTGAGGAGGCGAAGAACAAGGGAGCCTATGTTTTGGGTATTGTGAACGTCGTCGGCTCAAGCATCACGCGCGTTGCAGATGATACCGTCTACATACAAAGCGGGCCGGAGATTGCTGTGGCGTCTACGAAAGCTTATATCGGGCAGAGCATCCTGACGACGCTTTTGGCATTGCACATCGCCTTTTCCAAAGAATTCATTTCAAAAGACAAGTTGGACGGGTTTTTGCGGGAGGCAAAGAGCCTGCCGGGCAAGATCCAAAAGATTTTGAGCGACAACAATCTCAAGAGTTTGGCCGAGAAGTGCGCGAACACCAGGACATTCTTCTATATCGGCAGGACATTGAACTATCCGACCGCGCTTGAAGGGGCCCTGAAGATTAAGGAGATAGCATATGTTCACGCTGAGGGTTATGCGGCGGGGGAGTTAAAGCACGGCCCGCTCGCAGTATTGGACGAGGAGACAGTAGTCATCGCGATAAAGAGCGGGAAGAATCTTTCAGATAAGATGGATTCCAACATTCAAGAGGCTAAAGCCCGTAGAGCGACGGTTCTGACAGTTGCAGAATACGGCGACATCAAGGTTCCCGAAACCGTGGACGAGCTGACGCCGATTCTGAATATCGTGCCCCTCCACTTGTTTGCATACTACATCTCAGACTTGAAGGGATTGGACCCGGACAAGCCCCGAAATCTTGCGAAGAGTGTCACAGTAGAGTAAAAATATTTTAGGTAAAATAAGGTTTTATTTTTTGGTTATTAGTTTTTTCGGGGTGTCTACGAGCATTTTCTCGAAGTCTTGTTTTTTCAGGCCGTTTTCCCCGAGGAGTTTCACGTATTCTTTGAGGCAGTCGCTTGGACCGGGGTTTCGGACTTGCCCGCCGTCGCTTGAGAGTATGCATTTCTCGACTCCGATTTCCTTGATCGCGTCAACTTGGGTTTCGAGCGGGTAGTCGCCGGGGTTGTCTCTGTCGAGGTACATTATGTAGCAGTATTCCGACACCGCCCCCTTGTCTGCGAGTTCTGCCTGCACTTCGACGGGCATTGCGATGTCGCGCTGCATCGGGTGCGTTAGGATTACGCGGATGCCCCGGTTTAACGCTTCCTCCGTCATCGTCTTCGCCTCCTGCCAGGATACATGGCCTGTGCCCATGATGCAGTCGTGTTTCGCCATCATGTCGAGGACGTATTCGGCTTTTCTGATTAGCTTGCCGTTCCAGTTAGTGCATTTTATCGCCTTCAGGTCGTCTTTTGTGCGTGGCTTGAAGCTTGGGTCGCCAATCCACTCGGGAGGTATCTCATAGTTGCTCTTGTTGTGGAGCAGGTGGTTTTCCGCGTGCACGGTGGGAAGCCAAACGATTATGGGATGCTCCTTGCTGAGGGTTGCCGATGCGTATACCGCAGAGGGGTTGAATCCCCCCATAAAGTAGTTGAGTGTCACACTCCCTATCAGGTCGATCTCGGTCTTCCCGTGGTTGATTTGTGCGGAATTGATGGAGAGTATTGTTGGGAAGCTGTGGGCCTTGAGGGCGACTCCTTTGATCTTGCCTTCCTCTTCTTCAAGAAGTTGTTCTACAGTGTATTTTCGGGGGAGGATGTCGGGTCCGACGTGGAAGTGGAGGTCGTATGAGCGTTTTATCAAATCTTCGATTTCCTTGTCGTTCATGCTCAAGCCAAACACCTCACATTCTGGTCCAAGACGGTTTCCGAAACTGGGGTTCCCGCCTTGAATATCTTTGGAATTATGGGAGTCCTATTTAATATCTCGTTCGGCGTCTTCGCGTTGAGGACTATGAGATCTGCCGGCGCACCTTTCTCAAGACCGTGGTTTAGGCCCATGATTTTCGCGCCGTTTATCGAAGCCATTTCTGTCAGAAGCTGGGGGTCTTTGTCGCGCGTCATCCGCGTTGCGGACGCCAGCACGTGCATTTCCCGAAGCATCGATGAGTTTCCGAGCGGGTAGAATATATCTCGGATGTTGTCGGTTCCCATTGCCACATTAACTCCTGCTTCGGCCAGTTCTTTCACAAGAGTTATGCTGTTTGACGGTCGGGAGTGGACGTCGTCTGGAAGGTTGAATCGTGTTATCATGTTGGCGCTCGGAGTTACTATCACATTGATTCCGGCCTGTTTGACGAGTTTGATTGTTTCTTTTGCAACCTGTTCTGATTGTGCGGACAGGCTTATGCAGTGTGTGGCCGAAACCCGGCCCTGCATCTTGTTTTCTATTGTTTTTTCGGCGAGTATCGGGAGCATGAAGTTTCTCGGGTCGTTGGACTCGTCAATCTGGACTTCCAAGTCCACACCATATTTTTTCGCGAGCTCGAAAAGTATGTCGATGTGCTGGAGCTGGGCTTCCTCACCTTTTTCCACAAGCGGTAGTCCCCCCAAAAGGTCTGCGCCTTCTTTCAATGCTTCTTCGATTAGCGCCCGGGATTTTTCTTCGACCACGCCTTGCTGTGGGAAAGCGCATGTTTGTAGTGTGACGCACTGTTTCAGCTCGTCTTTAAGCTCGGTCAATGCCTTGAGGGACGTCAGCCCGCAAGTTGAGTCGACGTCAACTTGTGTTCGGATTGCGGTGCAACCATTTGCAAGCATTTCGAGCGCGACTTTTTTGGCGCGCTCTTTGACGTTTTTGACAGTGTAGTTTTTCTTGAATTTCTTGAGGAGTTCCCGGTTTTCCTCAAGGCTCTTGCCGAAATCGGAGGGTTTCATGAGGGAGAGGAGGTCGGCTTTGTCGAGGTGGGTGTGGATGTTGACGAAGCCGGGCGCCACAATCCTGCCCTGCGCGTCGTAGGAGTCGCCAGCCTCGAGTTTTGAACCGGTTTGGGCTATCAGGCCGTTTGAAACGAGAATGTCTAAGGTTTTGTCAGAATAAAGAGTCCTGGCGTTTTGTATAACAAAATCCTGTTTTCCGCTAGCTCCCATGCCAGGTAAGATATACAAATTAGAGGTATAAATACCCGGGGACAGGATTACGCGCCGCTTAGTATGAACCTGCTGGTATCATCGAGGAAGAGGCATCCGTGGTTTATGGGGGTGAAGGCGCGTCTGGCGGTGACGTTTGTGTAGTCTTCGAATGCGAGGCTTCCGGTGTTTAGGCAGGCGATATTGTAGTTGGGCATATTGTATCTGAAGCCGTGTAGAATGCAGTCCACCCGTACCGTCCAGTCTCCGGATTTCGGGCATATGCAGTTGTCTTCCAGCTTGAAGAGATAGGCGGCGCCGGCGTTACTACCAGCATCGTCTTCATATCTGGCTCCGAGAACGGCAGTATCGCCGGAAACGGAAACAGAAAAGCCGAACTCGTCGCCCGCCCCGGTGTCGCCCGCCGTAATCTTGTGCAACTCCTCGAAATGACCGGAAGAATTACGCCTGAAAACATACGCGGCGCCCGCATCACCACCTCCATCATCTTCGGTCGGGGCTCTGACAAAAGCGTAATCACCATGAACGGAAACAGACATCCCGAACCTATCATCCGCTTCCGCGTCGCTTGCCGTCATCTTGTTGACTTCATAGGCGACGTTATAGTCGCCCACAATGAAGGTGATGTTGCCTTTGAAGGGGTTTTGGAAGGTGTCGTTGCAGTAGACTGTCAGGTTGTATTTTGTCGAACTGTAGTCTCCTTTCCCGAAATTGGTCGTGAAGTTCACGCCGGCCACAGCACTCGAGGAGTTGGTCGCCCCCTCGTCTATCGTATACCAGCAGTAGCCGTTGGCGAGGGTAGTATAGTTTATGGAGGTGATGTTGGAGATGTGGGCCGCGTAGTCTATGGGATAGTATATGTAGACGCGGGCGTTCATTTCAACGTCCATGAACAGGTTGTTGGAGAGAATTACGCCCCTATTGTTGTATGTAGGGTATCCCTCAAGAATAATCGTCAGGTTGTATGGTGAATACCACGTGTAGTCTGTTCCGGACGTGTCATTCCTCACGTATTCGGGCAGGGTTTTCCTCGAAATCCTGCCGTTTGAAGTGGTGTTTTCAGAGAAAGCGGTGTTGGAGTGGTTGTCGTTTAGCGTCACGTTCGCGTCCGGCACTCCGAAACCGTCCATCTTGACTCTGACGTCAAGATACCAGTTCATGAGTAGTGTTCCATTCACGTTTTCATCCCAGCTGATTGTTATCGGAGTTCTGTCGGCCCGGGTCACGTTCGTGAAGTTCCATGTCCCGCCGGTAACGGTATAGTTTGCATGGAAGTCCGGTAGGCTTGAGGAGTTAAGTATGCTGTCGTAGATTGTGAAGCTGTTGACTGCGTCCTCCAGGCATATGGAATAGCCTGCTGTTTTTACGTTCATTCCCGAGAAAACATTGCCTTGCGTTGTCGATTGTAGGAAGATTCCGTAGCCGTTACTACCATAGGTCGTAATCGTATTGTTGTTCAGAGTATTGCCGTTTGAATTTTGATACAGCCAGATTCCATAGCCGTAATTACCGTAGGTTGTAATCGTATTGTTGTTCAGAGTATTGCCATTTGAATTTAGCCATAACTGAATTCCGGGGCTACCCGATGAAGTCGTGATATGGTTGTTGTTTATGTCATTGCTGTTCGAGCCGGAATATAATCGGATTCCGTCGCCTAAACGATGTGTTGACGTGATTGTGTTGTTGTTTATGTTGTTGCTTGAGCTTGTAACTAGGTAAATTCCTATGCTCCCCCAGCTTCCGGGATAGCTTCCTGAAGTGTGGATTATGTTGTTGTTTATGTTATTATTGCTTGAGCCTGAGCCAAGGGAAATTCCGCGGCCATTATAGCCTCCAGTCGTGATGTTGTTGTTTATGTTACTCCCACTGCCACTTACTGCAATTCCTTGGGCGTTGTTTGCTGAAACCGTGATCGTATTGGTTGTTGCATTGTTGTTTGAAATTGAAGATAACTGAATTCCATGGCCGTACCAGTTTGAGGTCGTGATGCTGTTGTTGATTATGCGGTTGTAATTTGAGTTTGAGGTCAAATAGATTCCGCGGGACCAATTGCCGGAAGTAGTAATACTGTTGTTGATTATGCGATTGTAATTCGAGCTTGAGGACAGGTAGATTCCGTGGCCCGTGCTTGCGTTTAGTATGTTGTTTGATAATGTTGACGCGCTTGTGTACGACAAGCTTAGGGACTCGCCAGAGAAGTTTGAGTTTGTTATTGTTATGTTCCTGCTCCAGCCGAATATTACCTGCCCGAAATTTGTGAAATCAGCATGGTCGAATAGGAGATTTTCGACATCATACGTGTAGTTCAGCGGTTTTCCACCTACCAGGTTTGTAGTGTCGAGTATGTTGTCGTAATGGGCGGATTCTGTCCCGGATATTATATAGCTGTTTGTTTGCGTTGAGGTTACGTTATTGCCGAGTATTGTGTTGTCGGAGCTTGAGTCTATAAGGATTCCGCAGCTTTCAACAGATAGTGTTAGGATTGTGTTGTTGTAGATGCCGTTTCTGTTTGCGCCAGAGCTCAATGAAATCCCGTCGCCATATGTGCTTGAAATCAGAATAGTATTGTTTTTTACGTTATTGTCTGAGCCTGATGTTAAAAGGATTCCATCACTTCCTGACGGCGAAATTGCGGTTATGAGGTTGTTGGTTACATTATTGAAGTCTGCTGACGTCCTTAGATAAATGCCTTTGGCGGTGACGGCCGAGATTTTGATTGTGTTGTTGTTTATATTATTGTTTTTTGAGCCGAAATACACGTAGATTCCATGGCCATATCCGCCCGATGTCGTGATGTTGTTGCTTTTTACATTATTGTTGTCCGAGTATGAAAACAGGAAAATACCATAGGCTGTGCCCGTGTTTATCCGGTTGTTTGATATTGTTGATGAGGTCGTGTGAGACAGGCTCAGGGAGTCGCCCGAGAAGTTTGAATTGGTTACCGTGATGTTCCTGCTCCAGGCAAAAAGAACCTGCCCGAATTTAGTGAAATCAACATTATCGTAGACGAGATTGTCAGCGTTATACGTGTAGTTCACACGTTTTCCTTCCGCAAAATTTGAGGTGTCAATCGAATTGTTGTAATGGGAAGAGCTTGCTCCTTGCAGCATATAGCTGATTGTTTGTTCTGAGGTTGCATTATTATTTGTTAAAATGTTGTTTGCGCTTGAAGACAAGTAGATTCCACTATCGAGTGAGGTTATTGTGTTGTTGTTTATATTATTGCTGTTTGCGCCGAGATTCAAGTAGATTCCGGTTGCTGAAGCCGTAATCGTGTTCCCGCTAAGATTATTGTATTTTGAATTCGTGTACAAATAGATTCCATAGCTGTAACCGCCCAGCGTAGTAATCGTGTTGTTGAATATCGTCCCGTTATTTGATTGATAATAGTATATCCCGTACGCCCACCCTCGGGTTGGCGAGACGATCTTGCAGTTTTTCACTGTCGTAAAATTAAAGCCGGCCGAACTAACGCCATAGCCAGTAATGCTTGTCGCATAACTTATCTGATGCCCCCTGCAGTCTATCGTGATGTTGTTGGCTCCGACAGTAAGACAAGTTGCGGTAGAGCTGATTGGCCCGTTCAGGACATACAATTCATTCGGAGTCGACAAAGTCCCGCACTCAGTGACTACAGTCATGCCCGCCGAAACAGTCTGGACAGAAAATAAGGGGGCCAAGAAAGAGAATGCGAATACTGTCGTCCTAATCCTGTTTGCCCCCACCCCCTCGCCTTCTAAGAAATTTAAGCTAGAGCCCACGCTAAAATTTTACGCGCATCCGCCGAAGCATACGTGGGTGCCGTTGCTTTCGATGGCGAGTATTCCCCCGACATAAACCTTGTCGGCGTATACTGCGCCGGTGATGTTGGCGGTTCCAACCACCTCAAGCTCGCGGGTTGGGGCAACTGTTCCGACTCCGACATAACCGTCTGCAACAGTGAAGTTGCCGGTAGTGACATTCAATCCTCCCCCGACTTTCACAGGACTTCCGCCGTAAATCGTGTCGTGGACGGTGAGGTTTCCGGAAATGTTGACGTTCCCGTTTTGGATGCTCGCGTTCGACGTGATTTCAGGCGCCAACAGCCAGAATGATGCGGACTCTCCGCCGCCTGTCGGCCACGCCGTCTTGCAGTCGCCGCTCAAGCAAATCTGAGTAGTATTAATGTAGGGGACGAACAAGGTGCCGGTAATATTCGCGTCGCCTTCAACATGCAAGTCCGTGGTCGGCGCGTTGGTCCCGACTCCGACGCCTCCTGTCGCGAGTATTAGGAACTGGTTGTCGCCGGTGGAGGCGAATCCTGTTGACGTCGAGTCCGCCCAAACGAATGTTCCGTCGTTTTTCGCC